>JAASTO010000078.1 GCA_021767245.1 Balneolaceae bacterium | reverse complement strand
CTGGTTTTGGTCACCGGATGGTGATCGGATCGCCTTTTATCGGTTCAATGAAGAGCGCGTCAAAGAATTCTTTATGACCGATTGGGGAAGCCTGTACCCGGATCAGGTTCGGTTCAAGTATCCAAAAGCAGGAGAGCAAAACTCATTGGTTAGTATACATGTGTACGATCTGAACAATGGTGAAACAAAAACAATGGATATTGGTGATGAAACGGATCAATATATCCCAAGGATCAACTGGACGCGTGATAATGATCTTTTGGCGATCCGTAGAATGAACCGGCTTCAGAATAAACAGGATCTGCTCTTCGCTGATGTTGAAACCGGAGAAACCGATCTGATACTGACGGAAGAAAGTGGTACCTGGCTGGATGTGCACGATGACCTGTATTTCCTCGAAAACGGAGTCCAATTTATCACCACAAGCGATCGTGATGGATATAACCATATTTACCTGTATGGTATGGATGGTGAGCTTGTTCGACAGGTGACGTCAGGCGAATGGGATGTAACAAACTTTATAGGTCACGATGACAGGAATTACCGTTTGTATTACGTCAGCGCGGAGAGTTCACCCCTGGAAAGAAACTTATACAGTGTACGGGTAGATGGCCGGCGAAAAAGTATGCTAACCAATGGTGAGGGATGGCATAACATTAACATGAGCCGTGATTTCAAATATTACATTGATACTTATTCTGATCACAACAAACCTCCGAGAATTTCACTGCACAGGCAGGATGGCCGGGAGATCCGTTTACTTGAATCAAATGATACGCTGGCAAACCGATTGAACGAATACAGCTATCTTGAAAAAGAGTTTCTGACTGTTGAAGTGAATGGAACGACCCTGAACGCCTACATGATCAAACCGGTAAATTTTGATTCAACTCAAAGCTATCCGGTGTTGATGTACGTATATGGCGGTCCGGGAAGTCAAACTGTTACGAAGTCGTTTGAAAGTGGAATACGCCCGATGTGGCATCAATATCTGGCGAATCAGGGATATATTGTGGTATCCGTAGATAATCGTGGAACCGGAGCGAGAGGGCGTGATTTCAAAAAACAGACCTACAAAAAACTGGGGCAGTACGAAACGGAAGATCAGATCGCGGTAGCCGAGTATCTGGCAGACCTGCCTTATGTGGATGAGAACCGTATCGGGATTTGGGGATGGAGTTATGGTGGATACATGTCCTCTCTTTCACTGGCCGAGGGTTTTGATGTTTTTACAACGGCTATTGCTGTGGCTCCCGTAACGGACTGGAGATTCTATGATACCATTTACACTGAGCGGTTTATGCAAACACCTCAGATGAATCCTGAGGGCTATAATAGCGGTTCACCCCTTAAGAAAGCCGGACAGATCGAAGGAAATTATTTGTTGATCCACGGAACAGGGGATGATAATGTGCATTTTCAGAACACCGTTGAGATGATCGATGCGATGGTTGAGGAAGATGTGGATTTTGAAACCATGATCTATCCCAACAGAAATCATGGTATTTACGGTGGCAACACAAGCCGACACCTGTATCGATTGATGAGTGATTTCATTTTTGAACATCTTTAAAAGACCGAAAAAAATTTAATTTAACACCAAACTTGGAATACAAGCATGCGCTTTGCTGATTACGCCAAAATTTATGTAACCGCCGGAAGAGGGGGAGATGGATCCCTGCACTTTAGAAGAGAAAAGTACGTCCCAAAAGGTGGCCCTGATGGTGGTGATGGCGGAAAGGGAGGAGATGTTGTACTTGTTGGTAACGAACAGCTGAATACCATTCTTGACCTCCGTTACCGAAAATACATCAAAGCGGCAGCCGGAGATAATGGGGCAAAACAACGAAGCACCGGTGCTGACGGTAAAGATGAGATCCTGGAGGTGCCGCTGGGTACAGTAGCCTTTGATGCAGAAACCAAAGAGCGACTTGGAGAGATCACGGAACACGAACAAAAGCTGGTGATTGCCAAAGGCGGAAAGGGTGGGCTGGGGAACTGGCATTTTAAAAGTTCAACCAATCAAACGCCGCAGTATGCACAGGAAGGAAAACCCGGTGAGGAACGGGTGGTGGAACTGGAATTGAAGCTGATCGCTGATGTGGGATTGGTTGGTTTCCCGAATGCCGGAAAGAGTACCTTGCTGTCTGCATTGTCGCATGCCAAGCCAAAAATTGCCGATTATCCTTTTACTACGCTTGAGCCCAATCTCGGGGTGGTCAAGTTTTCAGATTACCGCAGTTTTGTAATGGCTGATATCCCCGGCATCATTGAAGAAGCCCATGAAGGGAAAGGGCTTGGGATTCAGTTTCTGAGGCATATTGAGCGAAATAATGTACTATTGTTTATGGTAAGCGCTATCTCTGATATTGAGTACGAGTACAAAGCCTTACTGAATGAACTGAGATCGTACCGAAAAGACCTTCTTGACAAACCCCGTGTTCTGGCCATCACAAAAATGGACCTTAAGGAAGGCTATGAGTTAGATCAGGAACTTCACTTTGATGACGAAATTCCCGTTATTCCTATTTCTTCGGCAACCGGCCACGGTGTCGATGAGCTTAGAGAGAAACTTTGGGAATTGATTCAAGATGTTAAAAAACAAGAAGAAACTTAGGGTACTATTAGCATTAAGCATTATACCGGGCTTTGGTTGCCGGCGCGTTTATAACCTTATCAGATATACCAAAGATCCGGAAAAGATCTTTCACCTTGGCAAGCGAGAGCTGCGGTCAGTAGAGGGGATCGGTGAGGCCTCAGCCTTATCCGTACTTGCGTTTAATGAATGGGAGAAGGTTGATCATATTTTAGAGCAGACCGAGAAGAATGGATCTAAGATCATTACGCTGGCTGATCCTGAATATCCCGACCTTTTGAAGCAGATCTACGATCCTCCTGTTCTTTTCTGGATCAAGGGAAATGCAGAAGCTTTGAAACAACCGGGGGTAGCCGTGGTCGGGACCCGGAATACGTCACCATACGGCCGCAAAATGGCCAGGAAATTTACGGAGGACCTGGCTGGTCAAAATTTATGCATATTCAGTGGCTTGGCTCATGGAATTGATTCCATTGCGCACCAAACGGCGCTGGATAACAATACCCAAACAGTAGCTGTACTTGGTTCAGGGATCGATAATTTGTACCCACGCGAAAACGCCGGGCTCGCAAATGACATTGTGAGATCAGGTGGGGCTGTGATCACAGAATATCCGCTTGGTACGAATCCTGATGCCGGAAATTTCCCGGTTCGAAACCGGATCGTTAGTGGTATGAGTTTGGGGGTTTTAGTGATTGAATCAGGTATAAAGGGTGGCAGCATGATCACAGCTGATCTGGCTCTTGATCAAAACAGGGAAGTATTCGCATTGCCTCATCCCGTTGTGAGTCCTTCCGGTACCGGATGTAACTATCTGATCAAAAGAGGGGCAGCTAAACTTGTACAAACGGTGGATGATATTATTGAAGAATTGCCTGTAGATGTGAATTCTGAAAGTAGCAGTGATGGGGCAAAGGTTCAGGAGCTGAATAAAAAGGATTGGAGAAAAGAAGACCTTGATGAGAATTCCATCAAAATATGCAAGTTACTTCAGCGAAAACCGTATCAGGTTGATGACCTGAGTGAAGAAGTGGGCATGGACACCAGTCAGCTTTTGGTGGCTTTGTTACAGCTGGAAATGGAAGGCCTGGTTTCACAGAAAGCAGGGAAGATCTTTGAGTTGAAATAAAGTTCACGCACAATCCTTTTAACGCGGTGCAGAATTTCTTTTGTAACTAAAGATAAATGCTTGATAATAGGCAGTTGTTTATTGTATTGAGAAGTGGCATCCTTTATTAAGGAATCTTAATATTTCAGTCATAATCATATAATTCATCTGAAAGGCGCATTATGGAAACCAATGTACCAGGCCCGATTCCTGATAAGGAATATGACAGGATCATGGAGCTATCGGAGCTTGATCTTGATTACTCCAATCTGAATTCACAGTTCAAGGACCTGACCAAGCTGGCTGCCAAAGTAGCCGGTACCGATATTTCTCTTATAAATCTGATCGACACTTTTACGCAGTGGTCAATTGCTCATTATGGCTTACCGGTCGAACAGATGCCAAGGGAAAACTCGGTTTGTCAATACACAATATTGGATAACCAACCAATGGAGATCAAAGATCTTAGTTCTGATGAACGCTTCAATAGCTTTGATTATGTAACCAAAGATCCAAACCTGCGATACTACTATGGTGTCCCTCTAACCACAGAGAATGGAAATAATATCGGGGCACTTTGTGTGCTTGATGATGATCATAAGCAACTCTCACCTGAAAAGACCGAAATGTTGCAGATCATAGCTGATGAGATCGTAGACAGGCTGGCGGCATTCAAGATATTGAATGATCTGAAAGATGAGCTTGAAGAAACCCGAAAGTCACAGCGAAAATTAAGTCATGATATCAGAGGACCATTGGGTGGAATCATAGGCGTTGCAGACCTGATCAAAGAACAGGGACAGGAAAATAAAATTGATGACATTCTTGAACTCATCAATTTGATCAAGCAGGGCGGACAATCGTTACTTGAACTGGCTGATGATGTATTGACCAATAATTCTGATGGTGAAACGCGCCCTCCTAATTCTTCAGAATTTAATTTACTTACCCTCAAGGAAAAGCTTGAGAAATTGTACGCTCCTCAGGCTATAGCTAAAAATATTTCGTTCACGGTGGTCAATGAATCTGAGAATTCTGATATCCCTTTTCCAAAGAATAAGATCCTTCAAATACTCGGAAATGTGATCTCAAATGCCATTAAATTCACTCCCGATGGAGGAATGGTCAAGGTTCAGCAAAAGCTGAAAATTGATGAGGAGTCGGAAAATGCCAGGCTTTTATTTCTGGTTGAAGATACCGGAATGGGAATCAGTGAAGATAAGATTCAGGATATACTCAAAGGAGAGGCAAGCAGTACATCCGGTACGAAGGGAGAATCCGGCTTTGGATTTGGTTTGCCGTTGGTGAAACATCTTATCGATAAGCTGAATGGCACCCTGGATATCAGTTCTGAAGAAGGGAAGGGTTCCTTGTTTAAGATCGCCTTACCGTTCAAATAAGTATATAAGAGTAGATCAGAAAAAAATACCGGTTCCGTTAGGCAGAAAGATGGTCAAATACATTCTTTTGATCGTTTATTCTATCTTGGTTTCCACGGAACCGGTTTCTTATTTGTTTAGGTTTTGTACCGGTAAATGGCTGCAAGTCCGGAGTTTTCTGGGACCTGTTCCTGCGACAGGCCATAAAGTGTACTGCCATTTCGGATAGCAGAAATGGCTGCAAAATTGATCAGGTCAATGGTTTTGCCATTCATCTTATCAGAGATCTCCACCTGATTTTTATCCGGATCAAAAATACCATACTGATGATAACCCATCGGCACGAAAAGGGTATCTACTTTTCCAAAGTAGGCACTCTTTATCACATCACTGATGTCAGTTGAGATCAGTTCACTGCCTTTCAGGTTATTAAAGCGTTCAATATCACTGTCTATTTCTTCACGAAAATAAGCTTCAACAATACTCCATGATTCATCTTCTAACTCTTTAACGCTTTTATTGTCGCAATTACCGGCAATGTAGTTATCGAGTACGTTGAAGTACTTGTTAGCCTTTTTATAGAATGAGACCATTTTCTCAGGTCCGGCAAGCACTAATGGACCGTTTACTTTCTTAAGATACTTGGTGACCTTGTTTTCAATGTGTTTCAGGAACAATTCCAATTCCTTGTTGTTTTCGTCAGCTTCACCGCCTTGTCCATGGAAAACAGCTCCGCCGCCTCGGGCTCCGGAATGATGCTGCATGGATCGTTCATGCACATGGTATTTCAGATGATCTTCCATACTTGTGGGTACGCTTTCAAAAGCGATCTGTGTGGTCTCATCCGGTTCCACCCTGAACATCTTGGTCTCATTCTGGCTGAGAAGAAGTATGTGGTAAGAACTGTGATGATTTTGAAGTTCAAGCAATGGAGTGATTAGAAAATTTTCAGAGATGTAGTAATTTTCTTTGGGAGACACAGGAATCTTAAAGAAATCGAAATAATTTTCGTTGGCATAGATCGCTAATCCCTTGTCCTGATGCAGCCAGAATTGATTTTCTTCGGTCTTATCAACAACCGGTTTAAACAGTTCATCAACCCTATTTTCTTTCCAGCCTAAGTCGATTAGATCTGTTTTGGCTTTTTGGATCAAATTCTTAAGCCGTATGGAATCCTGTTTGGCTTCTTCCCCTGTTTTATGGGTTGGCAGAAAGATAGTGACATTTAACTCCTGGGTTTGCCCAAGAAGTTTCTCAATGGTTTCTCTTCTTACTACACTCATTTATAACTCCTCTTTTAATTTAGATGTAGTTGTATATCTATATATCACAACACATTCTGGGACTCAGTGTTCCCAAAAAATGTGGAGTTCACAACACGCAATTAATGAGGTTTGGCAATTAAAGTAAAGTGGATTTAATGCCCGGATGCTATTTTTAGGATCAGGAACTTAGAGCCTCGATCATGACATCAATTTTCTTATCCAAAGTAGCCACAGCAGGCCCGTAGTCTTCGGCACTCATCAGGTTTACATTGACGCTGCAATAGAATTTGATTTTCGGTTCAGTGCCGGATGGGCGAACCGATACCATGCTTCCATCTTCTGTGATGAACTGCAGTACATTGGAGGCGGGCAGGTCAATGTCGGTTACTTCCCCGGTAGCCATATTCTTTTCTTTTGAGCTTTGGTAATCCTTGATGGTCACAACCTGAGAGCCCGCCAGTTTTTTAGGGGGATTGGAGCGGAAGTTCATCATCATTTTCTTGATCTCTTCAGCTCCTGATTTTCCTTTCTTGTACACTGATTTCAGGTCTTCCCGGAAAAGTCCGTATTCGACATACATATCAAGCAGGGCTTCGTACAAACTGCTCCCTTGATCTTTGTAGTAAGCGGCCATTTCTGCGATCATGGCACATGAGATCACGGCATCTTTATCTCTGACGTGTTCCCCGATCAGGTATCCATAGCTTTCCTCACCCCCGGCAATAAACTGTTTTTTACCTTCCAGTTTGGTCATCAGCTCACCAATGTACTTGAATCCGGTAAGGGTGTTAAAGCACTCAACCCCTTTATCTTCCGCAATACGATCAATGATATAGGAAGTCACAACCGTCTTGACGATATACTCATTTCCGGTGATCTTTCCGGCCTTTTCCCAGGCTTCCAGTATATAATGGATCAGCAGGGAGCCGGTTTGATTACCATTCAGAAGAACCAGTTCTCCCTCCGTATTCCTAACAGCAATACCAACACGGTCGGCATCAGGATCGGTAGCCATCACCAAGTCAGCACCGGTTTCCCGGGCTTTATCAAGGGCCATATCCAGGGCTTCTTTTTCTTCAGGATTCGGATATACCACCGTTGGGAAATTTCCGTCGGCTGTCATCTGTTCATCCACAAGAATGACATTCTCGAACCCAAAGCGCTTCAAGGCATCAGGTACAAGTTTTCGGGAAGTGCCGTGAATTGGGGAGAACACGATTTTCATGTCCTTTTGACGGCTGATGGCATCTTTTGAAACGGACAATTTTTCAAGTTCCTCGAGGTAACGTTCATCGATCTCTGCTCCGATCACTTCTATCAGATCTTCGTTACGCTCAAACTTGACCTCATCTACCGAATTGATGTTTTGAACTTCATCCATCACCATTTTGTCATACGGGGCGACCAACTGTCCACCATCGGCACCGTAAGCCTTATATCCGTTGTATTCCTTAGGATTGTGAGAAGCCGTCAGCATGACACCACTATGGCATTTCAGTTCTCTGATAGCAAAGGATAATTCCGGGGTAGGGCGCAGGGCATCGAAAAAGTAAACCTTGATACCGTTAGCTGAAAATACATCAGCCACAACATTTGCCAGTTCTGTTGAATAGTTTCGGCAATCGTGAGCGATCACCACTTTGATGTCCTCTCCGGTATATTGTTTTTTCAGGAAATTGGAGAGCCCCTGAGTGGCCATGCCAAAGGTATATTTATTTACACGGTTTGAACCGATTCCCATTATGCCCCGAAGTCCGCCGGTACCAAACTCAAGATCTTTATAGAACGCATCTGTCAGTTCATCAAATTTCTTTTCATCTAAAAGTCTTTGGATCTCATTCTTAGTGTCCTCATCATAACTACCTGATAGCCATTGGTCGATCTTATTTTGTACAGCCGAATCTAATGCGTCCATCTTCTGAATATATCTGTGTTTTTGGATTCTTTATTTAGGAGAGTGAATATAAATAATTAAAGCAGGGGTTTCATGAAAAGATTACCCGCCGGGGGACCCATCCTTGTTCCTTCCCTCCGTGACGCTAACGCTCCGCAAGGAAGGAGACGCACTGGTGAAATTGGATGTTGGTTTTGCTACCGAGCCCAAAAGGAGATTCGTTTTGGCTGAATTGTACTACCTGCCAAAATTCTTACCAAGGCGTCCTCTTTCCCTTGGCGTGAGCGGCATAATGCAAGCGAACGTTAGGGAAAGAGCCAGAGATAGGGTTTTGTTGGACAGGGCATCAAAGTCATTCGGGCATAAACTCCAAAATCCGCTCCAAAACCCCATCCATATCCACCAACTCCTCATTTTTAATTCGCAGCACTCTCAAACCCAATCCGTTCAAAACCAAGTCCCGCTGGTAATCATATTCTTTTTGGAAATTGTGAATTTTCCCATCTACTTCAATTACTAGGTTTAATTCGGCACAGTAAAAGTCAGCGATATAAAAGTATCGACGGGTCTCTCGCTGCTCATGTACAAATGGTTTTTGACGGAGAAATTTAAAGCCTTGGAGCTGGCGTTTTCTTAGATGTTTCCAAAGCAGTTTTTTCAGATGCAGTTGGATTTTTTCGAAGCTCCCGGGCTATTTCTGTTATGGATTTCCATGTTAGGTTCATGGTGGAAATAGGTTCTTTTTTGGGAAAACTGCAAGCCCGGCCGGGGGACCCATCCTTGTTCCTTCCCTAACGCGCAAGGGCGCCAAGGAAGGAGACGCCTGTATTGTTTGGGAGGTTGCTATCTCCATCAAGCCAGAAAAAGAGAATCATTAAGCCCAAAAACGACTACCTGCCAAGATTCTTCCCAAAGCGACCCCTTGCCCTGCGGCGGTGAAATGGTTTCAGTTGAATGAATATATGAGCCGGAGGGAAAGGAATAGGGATAGGGTCCTGTAAGTCATGGCAATCAACCCCGATCTGACGGGTGGACATGCCACGTACCTTCAAATCTTGCAATGAGCTGTCTGATCGATGAATTAAGCTTCAAAAGTTAGACATGCTTAAAGAAGAACAGGCTTGGGTGGTACCTTCATCGATCGGTCAGACGGGTAATCCGTCAGACCGAGATAACAAAATTATTTAGTTACTTATTATCATCAAGATCTTTCAGGGATAATCCCTCCATTAGAGCCTCATAGTTGGAGATATCTTTTGGCAGGATCACGTTGTTTTCATCCCGACCCAGACCGGATAGAGTATCCAGGTATTTTTCGGAAAGCTGAAGCTTCATGGCTTCTTTTCCTTTTGGCTGGGAAAGGGCAGCAGCTACTTCTTCAATAGATTTGGCCGTAGCCTCAGCAATGGAAAGGATCTCTTCAGCATAACCTTCTGCTTCATTGATGCGACGCTGCATTTCGGCTTCAGAAATGTTGATGATCTCCGCCCTCATACCTTCGGCATCATTTATTTTCGAACCTTTGACGCCTTCCGATTTAGCAATAATGGCACGGCGATCACGTTCGGCGGTCATTTGTCGTTCCATAGCTTTTTGCACGGTTCGCGGAGTAACAATATTCTTGATCTCATAACGGTGCACTTTGATCCCCCAGACCTGTTCCACCTCACTGAGTACTTTCACCACTTCTTTACTCATAGCGGCACGCTCTTCGAAAGTTTCGTCAAGATCCATATTACCCAGAACTGAGCGGGTCGTGGTTTGTGCCAGCTGTACAGCGGCATACCGGTAATCAGTGACCCCATAACTGGCATTGACCGGATCAACCACACTCAGATAGATCACCCCATCCACTTCTACTTTAACGTTATCTTTGGTGAAGCATTCCTGAGGTTCCACTTCGATGGTTTCCTCTCTCAGGTCCTGTTTGTACACCACCTTATCAATGATCGGGATGAGGGCGTGAAACCCTGGCCCCAGGGTTTTGTGATAATTACCAAGCCGTTCTACAATAAAAGCAAACTGATTGGGTACCATCCTGAGTGACCGAATAAACTGATACATCACATAAATGGAGAAGAGTCCTAATAATACCTTACTGATCGATTCCATGATTTCCATTGTGATACTCCTTATTTACCGGTTTGGTTTGATGGGTCTTTAGTGTGGTCACTGATCTGACTAACCCCTTCAAAAAAGGTCTTCAGGTTTGCAGTTTCAGTAGGCAGGACAGAGACATTCGACTTTTTGATGATATTCCCAAACTGCTTGATGTATTGTTCTACCAACTTCGTTTTTACGGCAAGGTCACCACCCGGTTTTTCGATCGCTTCGGCCACGCGGCGAATGCCCTTGGCAGTTGCTGTAGCCACCAGCTCAATTTCCTTAGCCCGGCCTTTAGCTTCATTGATACG
>JAASTO010000288.1 GCA_021767245.1 Balneolaceae bacterium | reverse complement strand
CAGTTATTGAGAGATATCAGTCTGGCTGCTAAGATCATTTCCCGGGAAGTAAACAAAGCCGGAATTACGAATATCCTTGGTGTAGATGGCTCCACCAACATCCACGGTGAAGCCGTTAAGAAACTGGATCTCTTCGCAGATCAGCAGCTAATTTCTGCTCTGGATCGTTCTTTGATCACCTGTATGGTTATTTCTGAGGAAAATGACGGGATCGTTAAACTCAGCAGCAAGGGGGGTAAATACATTGTCTATCTGGATCCGCTGGATGGTTCTTCCAACATCGATGTCAATGTTTCCATCGGAAGTATTTTTTCTATTTATATGAGGGAAGCCAGGTTCAACGGTAACCTCAGGGAAGATGACGCTTTGCAGCCCGGTACCAAACAGGTAGCAGCCGGATATGTGCTATACGGTTCAAGTACCATATTGGCATACACGACTGGACTTGGAGTATCTGTTTTTACGCTGGATCCAAGTATTGGGGAATTTATTTTAAGTGACCGTAGCATTAAAATGCCTGATCATGGCCCTATTTACAGTATCAATGAAGGCAGTTATAACTCGTGGGATCTTGGCCTGAAGAAGTATATTAAATATTGCCAGGAAGAAGACGCTGAGACAGAACGACCATATTCAGCAAGGTACATTGGCTCTATGGTTGCCGATATTCATCGTACCCTGATCAAAGGAGGTATCTTTATCTATCCTCACAGCAGTAAATATCCAAATGGTAAGCTTCGCCTAATGTATGAGTGTAATCCACTTAGTTTCATAATTGAACAGGCAGGGGGTAAAGCCACGAACGGTTCAAAACGAATCATGGAGATCGAGCCCACTTCTATCCATCAGCAAACACCGATCTATATTGGTTCAAAAGATAATGTAGATAAAGTCACAGAGTTTCTTCAGCAGTATAAACAAACTGAAGCAGTTTAAGACGGCTCAGAATCTGATCCTGTAACCTTCACGAATGTCGTTGGAAACGGCGTATCCTCCATTGGTTTCCACAACATATTTTGCGGGAGCATCACTGGGTAATTGTTTGCTGTCAAATGGAGCTGTGTTGTGATGAATTCGAACAATAACACTGTCTGCATTCACGAACATGATATCGAGGGGTAATGGAGTGTTGGCCATATAAAAACTAAGCGGTTCCTCTTCAGGAAATATAAATAACATCCCTGCATCAGCGGGCAAGTTATTAACATCCATCAGTCCCTGATTTCTCTCGTCCTGATCATCAGCCAGTGCTACTCGTATCTCAGACACTTCGTTTCCGGATGGATCCAGAAAGGTAACCGAATCCGTTAGGTCTAAAACCCTGCCTTTTTTTGTGTCCTTTTGAGCTTTATTGTCATTGTCGGAAGAACAGGAAACTCCTGTAAATATTAATAACAGGGTAATGATAGAAAAATAAGACGTTCTCATAAGCAGATTGTTTTCTTGAACCGTGGGTTTGATTGAATGAAGAGTTTACAAATTAGAGTAAAAGAGAATCATAATAAAATGATTATATTCTGAATCTCGTTGATTCGTTGAAATTTAGGCGAAATAAGCCTACCTTTGAACAGCAGTGAGCGTCGGAAGGCACTCGCTTTTTTTTGTTTCAGAACTTAGTGTACATGCAGATAGATATCATTAAAAATATTAAAGACTTAGCTGAACCTCTTGCAGAGGAGAAGGGTCTTTTCGTTGTGGATGTTGAACTTAAAACAGGAAGTGGTCAGGCTGAACTTTGGGTTTTACTTGACAGTGAGGAAGGTGGAGTCAACATAGACGCATGCTCAGATATCAGTAAGGAACTCGGTTTTTTGATTGAGGCCCATGAGCTTTTTGACAAAGGATATAGGCTGAATGTATCATCTCCGGGTTTAAGCAGGCCATTAAGTGATAAACGCCAGTATAAAAAGAATGAAGGGCGTGTGGCCACTATTAAATTCAAGAATACGGAAGGCGAGTACAAAAAAATTGAAGGTGTTATAACCGGTATCACGGATGATGCAGTTGCCATCACGGACGAAGAAGAAGTTGAAACAGATATTCCGTTCGAGGCCATTGTTGAAACCAAAATTATCCCCGTAATTTAACTAAACAAGACTAATGCAGAACGAATTATCAAAACAGATCATCTCCTCGTTTGCTGAGATTGCCCATGAAAAGGGCATCGATCGCGACATGTTACTTTCCATTCTGGAAGATGTATTCAGGACGATGATCAGAAAAAAATATGAGTCTGATGAAGCATTTGAGGTGATCCTGAATGCTGACAGGGGAGAAATACAGATCCTGCATGTGCAGGAAGTTGTGCCAGCTGATGAATTAACGGATCCTGTTGCTGAGATCTCTTTTGAGGATGCGAAGAAAATTGATCCGGATATTGAGTTATATGATGAACTGGCTCAGGAAATTCAGATCACTGACTTTGGCCGGCGTGCTGTTACCATGGCGCGTCAGCAACTGGCCCAGCGAATCCGCGAGATCGAAAAAGACAATATTTACGAAGACTACACAGATAGAGT
>JAASTO010000077.1 GCA_021767245.1 Balneolaceae bacterium | reverse complement strand
ATGTCTGGATTCGACCCGGATACATCAGGCTTTTATGGTGAAAAACCCTTTAGAGACAATGGATTCGAGAATATGTATTCATTCGATCTCGGAAGAAGAGACAGCGTAACTGCCGGCGCGTTGGATTCTGTCAGAAATGCTGCTTTCATGTATATAGCCGGAGGAGATCAAAGCCGATTTATGGAGCGGGTTGAGGAATACCCTGAGATCGGAGAAGCTATTCACGAGGCCTATCAAAATGGATCGGTCATATCAGGATCCATTGCCGGGGCTGCTATTATGAGCCGCATTATGATCACCGGAGATCAGGCAAAGCATCCGGAATACACCTCAACCTTCTATCACCTTGAAAAAGATAATCTGGTCACCAATGAAGGACTTGGTTTGGTTGAAGGGATCATCGTGGACCAACATTTTGTGAAACGAGCTCGAAATAACCGGCTCATCACAGCAGTAATGGAGTATCCGGATCATAAAGGAGTTGGAATTGATGAATCAACCGCTATTTTAGTAAGAGGTGAACAAGCCGAAGTTGTGGGTTTATCTCAGGTACTTTTATATAACAACGGTGGAACATCTTCGGTGACTGATTCAGGGCTTTTTAAAGGTGAGGGTTTGAGCCTTGATATTTATACACACGGTGATTCTTTTTTGATCCGATAAGTAAATAACCGTAAAGTCATGGTCTTAGATGAAACTTTTTACACAGGAAATTCGATTAAAGACTTGATTTGATGTCAAACTAACCACACCTTCAAACATAATTTAACCAATACGAACTAACCTAATATTTATGAACTATAGAAAATACAACGGTACAACGCTTACTGTGCTTTTTCTGAGTCTCGCCTTTGTTTTTGCAGGGTGTAAGACCGCAGAGAATGCAGCTCAGGCGAGCAAACCGTCAAGCAGTAAAAGTGCCCGGGGTGGCGCAGACAGCGATGACGAAATGAAAAAATTCAGTGATGTTATTACTGAAGAAGCTGAAACAGATGAAGGACTCTTCAACGTCCACAAAGTGGATGAGAAATATTACTACGAAATTCCTGACGAGCATTTAGGTAAAGAAATGCTTCTGGTAACCCGTGTGGCCAAAACTGCCGACAACATCGGTTATGGAGGCGAAAAGCTGAACACTCAGGTAGTACGCTGGGATAAGAAAGATGATAAGATCTTACTTCGTCACGTTTCGTATGAGAACGTAGCCTCAGAGGAAGAACCGATTTTTGAAGCTGTAAAGAATTCAAATTTCGAACCGATCATTTCTTCATTTGATATTGAAGCCTTGAATGAGGATTCAACCGGATCTGTGGTTGAGATCACCAGCCTGTTTACTTCTGATATTCCCTCTCTCGGACTTCAAAGCAGCCGCAGAAGAGCCTATCAGGTTCGCAGACTGGATGGCAGCAGAACCTTTATTGAGCACATCAACAGTTACCCTGAAAATATTGAAGCACGTAACGTATTGACGTACGATGCCGGTGAGCCTCCGTCAAATTCTTCGACCGGTACCATCTCCATGGAAGTGAATCACAGTATGATTTTGCTTCCAGCAGAGAAGATGAGACCTCGCGATTACGATCAAAGAGTTGGATTTTTCAGTGTACAAAAAACTGAATTCACCAAAGATGCCCAAAAGGCAAAAGCGATTCGCCACATTACCCGATGGAAGCTCGTTCCTAAAGATAAGGAAGCTTATATCGCATGGCTGAACGGTGAAAGTGATGAATTAGTAGAACCGGAAAATCCGATCATCTATTATGTTGATCCAGCTACTCCTGTAAAATGGAGAAAGTATCTGTTACAAGGTGTGGATGACTGGCAGGTAGCTTTTGAAGCCGCCGGTTTCAAGAATGCCATTATGGGTAAACTCCCTCCTTCTCCGGAAGAAGATCCTGAATTCAGTCCGGAAGATGTACGCTATTCTGTGATCCGCTACTATGCATCACCCATTCAGAATGCCTACGGTCCTCACGTTCATGATCCAAGAACCGGTCAGATCCTGGAAAGTGACATTGGCTGGTATCATAACGTGATGAACCTGCTCAGAAACTGGTTCTTCATTCAAACGGCAGCGGCTAACCCGGATGCACGTGGTGTAGAATTTGACGATGAGATCATGGGCGAACTGATCCGATTTGTATCTGCTCACGAGGTAGGACACACGCTTGGTTTCCCACATAACTGGGGATCTAGTTTTGCTTACACGGTAGATCAGCTCAGAGATCCTGAGTTTACATCCAACAACGGTACGGCTCCATCTATTATGGATTACGCCCGTTTCAACTATGTTGCACAGCCGGGTGACGGCGTTACCAACTTCTATCCGGCCGTTGGTCCTTATGACAAGTGGAATGCCAAGTGGGGTTACACCTGGTTCCCGGAAGACTGGAGTGATGAAAGGATTGAGGAAACACTCAACGAATGGGTGGTTGAAAGAGCTGATGATCCAATTTACTTCTATGGTGCTCAAACCGGTGCTAAGATCGATCCGCGTTCACAAAACGAAGATCTGACGAATAATGCCATGGAAGCCGGCGAACTCGGTCTTGCCAACCTTCAGGTTATCACCGATAATCTTATTGATTGGACAGAGCGTGAAGGTGAGAATTACGAGGAGCTTGAAGAGTTATACATGAATATCATAGGTCAGTGGAACCGTTACATGGGTCATGTACTGAGCAATGTAGGTGGCATCTATGAGAACCATAAAACCTATGAACAGGAAGGGGTTGTATATGAAGCCGTTCCTGAAGCCACACAGCGTGATGCGATGGCATTCCTACAAAAACATGCTTTCAGTTCACCAAGCTGGGCTTTTGATAAGGAGATCCTGGATCGTGTGAATCAGGCTACGGCTGTTGAAAGTTTCAGAGGTGCACAGGCCGGTGTATTAAGTAACCTTGTGGATGGCCGTCGTATTGCCAGACTTATAGAGTTTGAAAGACGTTCTGACGAGGATACTTATACTGCGTTTGAGATGATGGATGATGTTCGCAACGGCATCTTTAGCGAAGTTCGTGCCGGAGAGAACATCGATGTACACCGCCGTGCCCTGCAAAGAGCATATGTGGAAGAGATGGAAGGATTGATGACTGAAGAACTGCAGGGCGGCTGGTGGGCCGGTAATTCTGTGGATGTCAGCCAGTCTGATATTCGTGCCAATGTTAGAAATCAGCTTAATATTCTGAATCGTGACATCACCAATGCTCTGAGAGCCGGTGGTCTGGATCGTCCAACAAGAACGCACCTGGAAGATGTTCAGGCTCGTGTTCAGGACATTCTGGATGGCAATGACTGATCAGTAACTACTGATAGTTAAGACCTTACAAACCCCGTGTACTTTAAGTGTACGGGGTTTTTTTATGGAGTGAATTCGGTTCAGCTAAAAAATTTAACAACCCGAAAATTGTATTAAGTGTCTGAGTTGTTTATAGTTCCGCCATAAAACCGAAATCAACTAAAGCGCTATGAAACGTAAAATCCTCAAATTTCTATCAATCATCACACTGTTTGTACTGTTGATGATACCGACTCAAAACTTGTTGGCTCAGGATCTGAATATGGAACTCCTGAAAGGTATTGAGCCAAGAAATGTCGGGCCTGCCGGAATGAGTGGCCGGATCACAGCTATTGATGTGGTCCAATCAAACACCAATGTCATTTATATAGGAGCGGCCTCAGGCGGAGTCTGGAAATCGGAAAATGCCGGTGTAACCTGGCAACCGATCTTTGAGAAGTATGGTCCTATGGCTATTGGCGCTATCGATATCTATCAAAAGAACCCGAGTATTATCTGGATGGGAACCGGAGAAGGAAACCCAAGAAACAGCCAAAGCAGTGGTGCGGGCATTTATAGAAGTATTGATGGGGGGAAATCGTGGGAGTTGATGGGTCTTGAGGGAACCAGAAATATATATCGTGTTCTAATTCATCCTGAAGACCCAAAGACCGTGTACGTTGGAGCTCAGGGTTCAGCCTGGGGAGACAGCGAAGACCGCGGTGTTTATAAAACCACGGATGGCGGAAAAACGTGGGAGAAGATCCTGTACGTTAATGACCGAACAGGTGTTGGTGAAATGGTGATGGATCCCGGCAATCCAAATAAATTATTGGTGAATATGTGGGAATACCGCCGCTGGCCGTGGTTCTTTGAATCCGGTGGCGAAGGATCCGGTTTATACATGACCGTTGATGGAGGTGAGAACTGGAAAGAACTTGGCCCGGATGATGGACTGCCGGAAGGAGAGCTGGGTCGGATGGGACTGGCTTTTGCTCCAAGTGAACCTGATATCGTGTATGCACTTATTGAATCAAAGGAAAATGCGATGTACCGCAGTGAGGATGGCGGGTATACCTGGAACCTTCGGGAAAAAGTGAAAAATGATGGTGAAATCGGTAATCGCCCGTTCTATTATGCTGAGATCTATGTAGATCCACAAAATGAGAACCGGGTGTATAGTTTATACAGTTACCTGTCGGTCAGTGAGGACGGCGGGAAAACATTCGAAAGCATGTATCCTTATTACAACTGGATCCATCCCGATCACCATGCCTTCTGGATCAACCCGGATAATCCAAAACACATGATCGATGGAAACGACGGCGGGTTGAATATTACGTATGATCGAGGTGAGACCTGGCGTTTTGTAGATAATATTCCGGTTGGGCAATTCTACCACGTGAATGTGGATATGGATTATCCTTACAATATTTACGGAGGTATGCAGGATAACGGTACCTGGCAGGGACCGGCTTACGTTTGGAGATCCGGGGATATTCGAAATTCATATTGGGAAGAGCTCTTTTTTGGGGATGGATTTGATGTGGCCATCGATCAAAGCTCCGGACGTTATGTGTATGCGATGTCTCAGCAGGGTAACGTAGGGCGTGTGGATACTGAGACCGGAAGCAGTCGGTTTGTGAAGCCACATCACCCGGAAGGAGAAGAGCTGAGGTTCAACTGGAACTCGGCTATTAACATTGATCCATTTGATGAAAAGACGATCTACTTCGGAAGTCAGTTTGTGCACCGTAGCAAGGACCGTGGAGAAACATGGGAGATCATTTCACCCGATTTGACCACGAACGATACGACCAAGCAAAAACAACATTTAAGTGGTGGATTAACCCTTGACGCCACCGGTGCAGAAAATTACACAACAATTACGGTCATTGAACCGAGTCCGCTCGAAAATGATGTGATCTGGGCAGGCACAGATGATGGAAATATTCAGATCACCAGAGATGATGGTAAAACCTGGACAAACCTCAGAGGCAATCTGAAGGGAATTCCGGAAGGCAGCTGGGTAGCACAGATCAAGGCTTCAGTTCATAACGAAGGAGAAGCTTTTGCCGTGATCAACGATTACAGAAGAGATAACTGGACCCCGTATCTGTTGCATACTACAAATTATGGAAGAAGCTGGAGTAATATCGTCAGTACTGATCAGGTTGACGGATATTCACTTTCCTTTGTTCAGGATCCGGTTGAACCGAATCTCATGTTTTTGGGAACCGAATTTGGCCTCTATGTGACGGTGGATGGTGCTGAAAACTGGACCAGATGGGGAGATAATTACCCAACGGTTTCGACCTACGATATGATGATCCATCCACGAGAACACGATCTGGTAATAGGAACCTTTGGCCGCTCGTTCTGGGTGATCGATGATATTCGTCCGCTAAGAGAACTGGCTGCAAATGGAGCTGATGAACTTGAAAAACCGATCAAGGCATTCCCCACCCCTGATGCTTATCTGGCAGAATGGAGACAAGCCCGGGGAGTGCGCTTTGCCGCAGACGCCATGTTTGCCGGAGATAACCGGCCCTCAGGTGCTCTTTTGAGTTATTCGGTCAATAAAGATGCTTTTGAGTCCGATTCTGATACAGAGAAAGATGAGGAGTTAAAAGTGAAGATCGAGATATTTAATGCTTCCGATAACAAGATCAGAACTCTGGAAAGAACGCCCGAGTACAATGGTTTGAACCGTACTACCTGGGGATTAGATCATGCCGGAGTACAAAGACCAAGCCGAAATCTGCAACGTTCAGGCGGTAATGAACCCGGTGGCCGAGATGTGTTGCCGGGCACATACAAAGTGAAATTCACGATCGGAGATCATTCCGATTCGACAACGGTAACGGTTCACACCGACCCAAGAATTGAGATGCCAATGTCGGCCCTCAGAAGAACCGCAGAACTCGAGAAAGAAGTTGAGTCACTGACAAGTTACTTAGCCGAAGCTGTTCAAAAACTTGCTCAGGCCCAAGAGATCGTTGAGGTTAACAACGAGCTTGCTGCAGCCGATGAACGCTCTGAGGAAGAACTCAAAGAATACCATGAGGCTCGGGAAAGAGTTCAGGAGCAACTGGATCAGCTGTTTGAAATGATCTTCGGTGAAGAAAATGATAAACAAGGCATCGTCCGAAATGCAGATCCTACTGTTTTGACGCACTTATATGCTGTTAACCGATATCTTGGAAGTGATTATGATGGTCCCGGCGCAAGGGAGCAAAATTTGCTTCAACAAGCAGAAGAGGCTGTAAATGAAGCCGTTGAGGCTATCAATGGGTTCATCACTCAAGACTGGCCGGAATATCAGCGAGCGGTGGAAAGATCGAATCTGAGCCCGTTTAAAAAGATCGATCCGGTAACGAAAAACTGAAATTGATCAGTAATGTGAGGCAACCTGTTATTCTGCATGAATGACCGGTTGCTTTATTTCAGTATGATCTTAAATTTATAGACGTCACGTTAAGCAAAAAGCCCCATGGAAGGACTCATCGAATTTTTTGAAAATGTACCCACTACCTTCAGAGCCGGAATTCTGGTAGGCGGAATTTTCTTGTTCTGGGTGATTGAAGGGGTGTTTCCTTTATTTGAATTTGGGTATAAAAAAGTCAGGCATGCAGCTTTGAATTTGATCCTGAATGCCTTTTTTGTGGTGATAGGATTGGGTTTTGCAGGCATCCTGGTATGGTCATCCGAATATGTGACAGCCAATGAATTCGGAGTGCTGCAATGGATCGATATGCCGGTATGGGCACAGGCCGTGGTTGGGGTGATGTTGCTAGACTTTTTTGGGGCATACCTGATACATTGGATCGAGCATAAAGTGAGATTCATGTGGAAGTTTCATCTGGTTCATCACAGCGATACCACTGTAGATGTAACCACCGGATTACGCCATCATCCGGGTGAAGCTGTGTTCAGGATGGTATTTACGATCATTGGGGTCATTTTTGTTGGGGCACCGATTTGGATCATTTTTCTGTATCAAAGTATATCTGCTTTGTTTGCTCACCTCACTCATGCCAACATCAATATGCCAAAAAAGATCGATCGGGCCATTTCCTGGGTTTTTATAACACCGCTGATGCATAAGGTTCATCATCACTACACACAGCCGCTAACCGATACCAATTACGGTAACATCTTTGCGATCTGGGACCGAATGTTCGGGACCTTTGCCGAAGTGAACGACATCAAAGAATTGAAGTATGGTATTGACACCCATATGGATCCTGAAGAAAATGATAATCTCGGGAATCTTCTTAAGATCCCGTTTCAGCCCTATCGCCCGCCAACTGATGCTAAATTTGGTGAGAGTTCACAGATAAAGATCACGAAGGGTAGAAAATAACGGGTGTTGACTTATTACATTGTATTCCTAACAGTTCATTCATCCTGAAAAGGATTTATTATCTGTACTGAATAAATATTTTGTTTATGCTGAAGATCTTCAGAGTAAAGTGTCTTGCAGCCTGCTTCTAAAGATGCTGCAATTATCAGTGAATCATAGAACGAAAACTTGAATTTTTTTTTTGATTCCCAGGGCAGAATAAATGAGATCTTTGCTTGAGTAAACCTGCCATAAGTGTGAAAATACATTGTCAATGTAACTTTCTAATTCCTGAAAGCTCATTGGTTCTTTAAATTTTCCGCAGGCTACATTTATAAACTCCTGCACGACCTGATAACTTATGACCCCGGTTCCATTTTGCAAATGAAGTTTGATCAAATCAGTCGCTACTCTTTGTTTGTTCATGTCGGAGCGGTCAAATGAGTAGACGAAAATGTTGGTATCTAAGAAAGCTTTATCGCTCATTCATTTCATCCCGTGAAAATTTTCCACCTGAATTGACGTGACTAAGTTCTTCCATTAGTTTATTGTAGGTATTGCCAGCATCATTTTGTTTTGCATATCCGGCTAACCACTCTCTAAAACGTTTATTAAGTGTAGTTTTCTCTTTTGCAGCTTTGAGTCTGGCTTTTTCGATGAGTCTTTCGTCTGCACTGAAGGTAATATTTTTCATAATCACACAAATTTAGTGTACACGAATGTAGTGTAAATATTAACTAAACAAATTCATAATTTATTGTGAATCAGTTTAGTGTTTGCTTGAAGAAGTTTTGTAAAGCTATTTCTTCGAGGGTAAAACCAGGCTAACAAGCACTCCAACACTTACCACAACAAAGGTACCCACCGGATTTAACCATAGAAACTCAATGGCTTTATCGTAACCTTCAGGCATTAAACTCCAGGGAAGGATAAAGGCATATTCACCGGCCGCGGCATTGTAGAAAAGTCGGTCGAAAAGGAACACGGAAAACATACCGGAGATCAATCCAATCAATGCACCCGTTCCGGTGGCTCGTTTCACCCAAAGTAGGAGGATGAAAACACCTAAGATAGATCCATAAAAGTAGCTGCCGATCTGATTCACCAATTCAATGATAGATCGTGTTTCTCCCATTAAAAGGGCGGAGACAGTGGCTAAGGCTCCCCAAAAAAAAGTAACACCACGGGATGATTTCACATAATGGGCCTCCGTATGAAGGTCTCCTTTCAATCGCTGATACCAGTCCACAATGGAAACGGTAGTGAGGGCATTGAGCTCACTATCGATAGAGCTCAGAGCCGCTGCAAAGATTCCGGCTATTATAAGTCCGACAATACCAATGGGTACAAAATTGAGTATGAAGTACGGGAAGATGTAATTGGTGTCGTTAACGTCGGCCTGACTGATCTCGGCCTGCAGTGAGAGTTCCGCATTTCGTGCCTCATTTAGCTGCGCATCGGTCTCTACAAATAGTTGTTTAGTGCTTTCATTACGATTTTCAACAGCCTCAAAGGCCGCTTCTTTTCTTGCAAGGTGGGCGACCTGATAATCCTTGAGGATCTTTTGCTCGGCTAGTTGTTGCTGTTCGGTTTGGGCAACCGGTTCGGTACTTCGGAATGAAGCGGGTGCGGAATTGAAGATGAAGAAAACATACAGCATCACCCCAAGCAGCAGAATGAAAAACTGCATAGGGACTTTAGCATAGGCCGTAAGTAATAATGATTTTCGAGCGTTTTTAACTGAATCTGTGGTGAGGTAACGCTGAACTTGTGTTTGATCGGTTCCAAAATATGAGGCCATCAAAAAGAAGGAGGCTATCACCCCACTCCATACGTTGTATTTTTCAGTGAGGTCAAAGTTAAGGTCCAGTGCGGTCAGTTTATCAAGGGAACCGGCTAAATACAGAGCCCCGTCAAAACCCACTTCCTCTGGTAAGTGATGCCAGATCAATCCGAAGCAAAAAACCAAGCCAAACATCATCACGATCATTTGTTTGACATCGGTATTAATTACCCCTGCTATACCGCCAACTGTTGTATATAAGGTTGCAATGATGCCTATGATCAGGATAGTGACATTTAGTGGAAGTCCGAGTAATAACGATAGAACATAAGATGGGGCAGCGATCACAACTCCTAGAGCCAAACCCCGCGAGATCAGAAATAATCCGGAAGTGGTAAGCCGGGTTTTCAAACCAAATCGTTCTTCGAGGACTTCGTAGGCCGTGAAATTCTGCATCTTACTGAAAAACGGCACCAGAAACATACAAATGAAGATCATGGCAAAGGGAATGGCAAGATAGGTTTGGACAAACCGCATGTCCTCTACATAGGCGATACCGGTGGTTCCGATAAATGTGATGGCTGAGGCTTGTGTAGCCATGACGGAGAGTCCGGCTGCCCACCAGGGCATGGACCTGTTTGCAAGCAGGTATCCCTCAATAGTAGAGGCATCTTTTCCTCGACGGGTTCCATCCCAGATGGTATATCCCAGAAAGGCAATAAGTACTAACCAATCGATCCAGCTCATTTAGGGCAAATTGAACGTTGAGGTGAACCAAAAGAAAAGAAGTATGTAAACAACACCAAGTATGGCAACTACGGTGTAGTCGGTACGCCATTCGGTATCAAATTTTTGGTCAGTATTTTTTTCTTCCATACCAGATAATAGTTATTGTGATCTATTATTGAAAGTATTCACTAATATTAACCCAAATCAAAAAAGGGCTGACCGTCAAAATGATGAAACAAACAGGAAAGTTCCTCGGTTTTTTTATTGGTATAGTCGCATTCTTGATCCCATTTATATTTCCTGCTCCGGAAGGGCTTACTGATGCAGCCTGGAGAACAGCCGGTATTACCCTGTTAATGGGGTGCTGGTGGATAAGCGAAGCTATTCCCATTTCAGCTACGGCGTTAATACCGATCGTATTATTCCCGGTATTTGATATTGTTTCAATTTCCGATGCCACATCTCCCTACGCAAATCCACTTATATTCCTGTTTATGGGAGGGTTCATCATTGCGGTGGCTATGGAGCGATGGAATTTACACAGCCGGATCGCACTTTCCATCATAAACACGGTTGGGGTTAAGCCATCTTCAATAATCATCGGATTCATCATAGCATCTGCCTTTTTGAGCTTATGGGTAAGCAATACAGCAACGGCTATCATGATGTTGCCCATTGCGCTTTCCATACTCAATTTGAATGTACGTAGTGATTCGGATGGGCCGACAAATTTTGAGATCGTTCTGTTACT
>JAASTO010000287.1 GCA_021767245.1 Balneolaceae bacterium | reverse complement strand
GCAAAATAACGGTCCAATCCTACCTCATGAGCAATATCCCTTATCCGGTTCAATAACTGTTCTTCCCTTTCCAGATCACGTATACCCTGCTCATTTTTAAGTTTGAGATCTGATACTTCTTTAACCAGTCCTTGCCGCTCGGCCAAAGCTTTCAAGATGGTTCGATCTATATCATCCAGTTTTTTACGAATAGTATCTATGTTTTCCGACATACCAAATATTGATTTGAGTGAGAAGATCTTGCAATGTAATAATCGATTGGGATGGTGCAAATTGCAATCAATCCTATTCCCCCTTTATCCAGCCAAAACGTTTCTGAAGCGATTTGATCGTAATAGAATGCCTTTCAGTACCCTTTGTACCCAGTAAAAAACCAATGGGTTTTAAACTTTCTACATTCTCGCAAACGATCTTGAATAATCCGAGATATGGAATGATGATCAACATGCCGGGGAGTCCCCATATCATTCCGGCTGCGATCAAGGAAAAGATGATGACCAATGGGTTTATCTCCACATAAGATCCTGTGATATTCGGTGTGAGGATGTTGTTTTCCAGGAACTGTACGATCGCAAACTGGATGATCACCGCCACGGCCAATGATGGGGACTGTGTTCCGAGAGTGAATAACAGCACGATCCCATAGCCTAAAATAGTCCCGAGATAAGGGATCAGGTTAAACAGTGCCGCAATGATCCCAAAAAGCAGCGCATACTCAAGTCCGATCAGATAGAAACCGAGAGAATTCAGTCCCATCAATAAAAAGCACACGATGAGTAGTCCCTTGAGGTATTTAGGAACTACTTCAGAGGCTTGAACGATGATATTCTGAAGTACATCCTCATGGTCATCGTTTATGAACATGGAAACAAATTCTCTGAATTTATCTCTGTAAAACAGCAGCAGAAAGGTATAAACCGGCAACAAACCCAGCGTCAAAAGAGTATTGGTGGTAGTGGTAAAAAATTCAGTAACATATTGGCCCGTTTCACCAATATCCCGTACCAGAGAGTTGATACTTTCTTCGGATATTCCTGTATAACCGGTAATGGAACCTAGAATATTCTGAAGATTGTTTTCGAACTGAATTCGAATTTGCGGGAAATCTCCTGTAAAATTTGAAGCCAGAACCCCAACCGCACTTCCTATGATTCCCAGAAAGAACCCAAATCCAAGGATCACGATCAGGTTCGTAGCAATTCTGGGGATGTTTTTACTTTCGAGCCATTCGGCATAGGGATAAAGTAAATAGGCCAGCATCACACTTAGAAACAACGGAACCAAAAGCTGTCGCGTCAAGATCAATGCAGCAATGAGCAGGAATGCAAATGCCAGCCGAATGGTGCTTCTCAATAAAAGTGGATATTGATTCATCAGGTTACCTAAGAATGCTGTTCTTTCAGGTGATTTATGCTGCGTAATTTAAACATCTGAAGGAAATAGAAAAGGCCGATTCTTATAACCGGCCTTTTATCAATTACTAAATTTTAAAGTGGATCACTTCTCAGTCAAGGAAGCTACACCGGGTAGTTCCTTACCTTCAAGATATTCGAGGCTGGCTCCACCACCGGTTGAAACATGGGATACCTTATCCATCAAGCCGGCTGCCTTGATTGCAGCTGCTGAATCGCCACCTCCGATTATGGTGGTAGCACCGAATTTAGTCGCATCGGCTAGTGCTTCTGCTACAGCGAAGGTGCCGTCAGCAAAGTTTTCCATCTCAAATACACCCATTGGTCCGTTCCAAACCACGGTTTTGGCTCCTTTGATCACATTACCAAAAGCTAAAGCAGACTGGGGACCAATATCGAGGGCCATCCAGCCATCTTCAATGCCATCCTCATCCACCACCTTGTGTTCGGCATCGTTTTTAAATTCTTTGGCTACCACAGAGTCCATAGGCAGCATAAATTTAACTCCGGCTTTTTCTGCTTTTTCAAGCAATTCTTTAGCCAGTTCTACTTTGTCTTCTTCCACTAATGAATTTCCTATTGGCCAACCTTTGGCTTTGTAAAAGGTGTAGGTCATCCCCCCTCCCACAATGATCGTATCCACTTTGGAGAGAAGGTTTTCGATCACTCCGATCTTGTCAGATACCTTGGCTCCACCCAGGATCGCCACAAATGGCCGTTCCGGATCGTTGATACTTTCTTCCAGGTACTTGATCTCTTTTTCCAGAAGATAACCGGATACCGAAGGTTGTAAATATCGCGTCACCCCCGCAACTGAAGCATGGGCTCTGTGAGAACTCCCAAATGCATCATTCACAAACAGATCTCCATGTGCTGCCAGTTTTTTACTAAAATCCTCATCATTCTTTTTCTCTTCCGCGTGGAACCGAACATTTTCAAGAACCACAACATCCCCGTAATCAGCCTTGTTGATCACAGATTCAGCTTTTTCACCAATACAATCTTCAGCAAAATGTACGTCTGCGTCGATGAGTGTTGCAAGATGGTCTGCCGCTGGTTTGAGTGAAAATTCAGGATCGAATTCACCGGCAGGTCGGCCTAAATGACTTGTCAATATCAGCAGCCCTCCGTTTTCGATCACATGTTTAATAGATGGCAAAGCCTGAACAATACGGTTATCAT
>JAASTO010000076.1 GCA_021767245.1 Balneolaceae bacterium | reverse complement strand
GTCTGAAAAACCGGGTTGCCTCGATTCCCTCACGTTGTATAACAAAAAACCCTCCTCCTCGAGGCGGTCATCCAGCATGGCCAGCCAAAAGTGCCGCATCGAACCATAAAAAGCCTCACGGCGGTTGGCCTCCCACTCGGCCTGCTGCAGGGAGTCGCGGGGCGTCATCTCCGTAAAAATCGGCTCCCCATCCCAGAAGGTTCGTTCGCCTGTGTGCTTGAATTCATTCAGGTAATAGGTGACCTGATACCCCAGCGACTTGTTGACGATCTGCAGCGGAGCGATGGCTTTGGCAGTCAGTCGGCCCCAAAAATTGGACTCGAACCGCAGGACCTCCGGGTTGAGGATCACCGTTTCTTCGGCTCCTTTGCTATATCCCAGGAAGAGTTCTTCAAAATATTTGTAGTTTTTTCGCCATTTATCATCGAGATGATCCACATTAAGGTCGTCCATTTGATATACGACCGGCTTCAGGCTGAGGTCGATGAGTTTGTGATCACCGTCGCCCATTTGCAATCCGTAGGTCTTGCGCCCATATCCGATCCGGGAGATCACCAGGCGGTAAAATCCGGGTGGAATGTCGCGCATCATATAGCGGCCGGTGGCATCGGTCTGCGTTCCGATCTTGGTACCCGATAAAAAGATATGCGTGCCCTGCAGTGGCTGACCGCTATCGGAATCTGTGAGTCGCCCCGCCACCACGCCCTGAGCCCAAAGTGATTGCGTACCAAACCACATGGCACAACCAATGATCAGCAGTATGTAAATCATTTGACGCATATTCGCCCCATAGGATCTATCTAACTATCAAACGGTTTAAGACCAATTCCGATACTCAGATTCTAATAACAACCCACAAGAGGTGCAAGGGGGAGAGGTTTGTTTTAGTGATTAGTGATTAGTGTTAAGCCTGCCTGCTGGGGAGACCGGTGCTAAATTTGTCTTCGTGGGAGGTTGAGCAATGTATTCGATCATTGAACTCTTTGGAATGGAACGCGGATGAATCGAATATTGCAGATGATCACGGGTTTGAATTGATTATTTGATTGACCGATTCACCGATTAGCGATGGACCGAAAGATCGATTTGTAGTTGACCGAAAACGGTGAACCGGGCACCGTATTATTTTATGCACTCATCCCAACGGGATGAAAACAATAGCCCCGTCCTTCAGCCTGTCTGCCGGCTAGGCAGGGGCGGGGTAAAGAATCAGAATCAAATAACCTCCGCCCGGTGGGTTGCATGGTCCAGGTGGTCCTTCGGAGGTTGGGAACATATTCGATCGTGAGACCCATTTTGGCACTATCCACTCACGTGGACCGGGTGGTCCGGACAGGCGTTCCCAACCGGGAGGTTGGGAACGAGCAAAGTGGCTAAGGCATCGAGGTCTTAAACGATACATCGAAAACACGCGGAAAAATGCTAACAACGCTAAAACTAGTGGGTAATTTACAAATCAATAAAAGCCCAAAGGCTTGGGATCTGCGTGTTTTCTTGATCTTTTGGTTCGTTTTGGATCAAGCCAAAATGAACAAGACGGAGTGAGATAAGGCACAGAGTACTCGATGAGTGGGGAACGAGCCTAGCGGACCGGGTGGCCCGAACAAGCATTCCCAACCGGGAGGTTGGGAACGAGGAAAACGTGCCTAACTCCGCACATGCGAGACGCCTGCGCTAGTGCTAAAGTGAATGGTGGTGTTTTATCAAGCTATCAGATCCCCGCCTTCGCGGGGATGACCCGCTGTAGGATGTGGTGGAAGGTCAGACATCCGCGGAATCCAAAAATCCCCTGAATCCACGATTCACAAACGATGCCCTTAGCAAAGCTCCAACCCCTATTTAATGACTTTGCCTGTGATCCAAAATCGTGATCACCTGTATCCTCTTTTCATCAGTAATTTCATAGATCACCGATTGATGTTTTGAGATGACGGCTTTCCGTAGTTCAGGATATTTTAATGAGGCAGGATATAACTTTGGAAACCGGCTGACCAACTCTTCAAATTTCTTTAGTGTGATCAGAAACTGTTTAACCTCGACCTCACTCCATTCTTCGTGCACATAGGATTTGATCGACTCAATTTTACGAGCCGATTCCAGAGACCAAATAACCTGTCTCTTTTCAGCCATGTTTTTCCCAGAATTCCTTACTGCTTAGTGATCGACCTTCTTTTAGATCCTGTTGCCCCTTTTTGATCGAGCCCCTTTCATCGTCGGATAATCCCTCATACCAATCCTCCTGTAAGGACCCGGATTCCTTCATCAATTTTAAAGTCTCAAGCAGTTCCTCATTCCCCGGCTTAGTGATCCACTCCACTAATTCTTCCCTGACCGCATTGTTTTCATCCATGGCATGTTCCTCTTTGATTTCATTTAAATATATAAAATTCAACCCACCACTGCTCAGAGTTGCTCCTGAGTTTTTGTCCTTGAAATCAGAACCGGTACCCGAATTAACTGAATGACCGATCTTTTAATTGACAAAAGACGAAGGCCAAGGAAACGTATTACTTTATGCAATCATCCCGTTGGGATGACATCATTAGCCCCGGGATTTATCCCGGGGTAAACATAAAAACCAAAGACCTCCATCCGGTGGGTGAAATAATTTATGAAAGTCATCGGAGGTTGGGCATTGTACTCGGTCGTGGAACCATGGGGCACTATCTACCCATGCGGACCGGGTGGTCCGGACAGGCATCCCCAACCGGGAGGTTGGGAACGAGCCAGTCACGAGCCTATTCTACCACCGCACAGGCGCGACGCCTGCGCTAGTGCTATGTTGAATATTGGTATCTTATCAAGCCATTAGATCCCCGCCCGCGGGGATGACCGGTAAAGGTGGCGGGGTAATATCGGACATCCGAGAAATCCCATAATCCCCTGAATCCGCGATTCACAAACGATGCATCTGCCCAAACCGCCTCAAACGCTTTGACCTATATCCCCGACCACTCACCCCTAAAACATTCCGAAACTACTTCCTTATTTCTTCGTAGTTTGGGACCCGGGCATGGTCCGAATAGAATAACAGAACCAAGAAACATCGTCCCTATAATATTTCAAAACAACCATTTTATTTCTCAATATTTATGAAACGTTTATCCGTACTTAGCCTGATCGTAGCCCTCTCCTTTGCCGCTTGTTCACCCAAAACCGGTGAGATGCTTGGCGATGCGCCTGAAGCACACTTCGATCAAAAAGCCATTGAAACCTCCATCGACCTGACCAATATCAATAATGACCGCCTGCTGGTTCAAATGGATCCCGGTTTATTTTCTGAAGATACTGTTCTCTTCCGCCTGCCACGCGTGGTTCAAGGGACTTACGAGATCAGCGATTTCGGTAGTTTCACAGAAGATCTTAAGGCTTATAACTACAATGGCGAGGTCATGCCGGTCACCAAGACCGACACCAACAGCTGGTCCATCCCCAACGCCACACAGCTCGATCGGCTGGAGTATTACGTGAACGACACCTTCGATATCGAACAATCCGGTAAGGACACTCCTTTTTCTCCTGCCGGAACCAATATTTCTGAGGATGTCTTTGTGCTGAACCTGCATGGATTTGTGGGTTATTTTGAGGGCCGTGACGATAAAAATTATGATCTTTCCGTCACCTCCCCATTGGGTATGGATTACTCCTCTGCCCTGCCACAACTCGCTGCCGATACTACCGGTGAAGAAGTCACGATCACCTATCAGGCCGACCGGTATTTTGATGTCACCGACAACCCGATGATGTACGGTAACCTGACTCAGGAACGCTTCGAGGCCGGCGGGATCGAGATCGTATTGAGTATTTATTCCCCAAGCGGAAATCACACCGCCGCTCAGTATCGTGATGTGGTGTACGATATGATGCAGGCCCAAAGTCGCTATATCGGTGACCTTGAAACCACCGACCGCTATGACATCTTCCTGTATCTTTCTTCCCAGCAAGAGGATGCGACCGGTTTTGGTGCCCTCGAGCATCAAACCTCAACCGTAATGGTCTTTCCGGACATGGCCAATCAACAAATGCTGAATGGGGGACTGGTGGATGTGGTTGCCCACGAATTTTTCCACATTATCACCCCGTTGAATGTACACTCCGAGGATGTCCACTACTTTGATTACAACGACCCGACTTTCTCAAAACACCTGTGGATGTATGAGGGTTTAACCGAGTATTTTGCCTCTCACTTTCAGGTATATGAAGGCCTTCAGGAACCGGCTGCTTTTTACGATAAGATGGTGGGCAAGATACAAACGGCTGCCGGGCTGGATGATACCATGAGCTTCACCGAAATGAGCGAGAATGTGATCGATGAGCCGTATGCCTCCAATTACTACAATGTGTATGTAAAAGGAGCCCTTATCAACATGTGTCTCGATATCATGCTTCGTGAGAAAAGTAACGGCGAACGAACGATGATGTCGCTGATGCGTCAGCTGTCAGAGAAATATGGGGAGGAAAAACCGTTTGAAGACGATAAGATCCTGGATGAGATCACACAAATGACCTACCCTGAGATCGGTGAGTTTTTTGACACCCATGTGGTCGGCACCACCCCGATCGACTACAATATTTATTTCAACAAAGTTGGGTTGAGCCTGGAGCAGGTTGAATCGCCGGTCACTATTTTCTTCCGTGATCAGCAAACACCGTTCATTAACGTGAATCAATCCACTGGAGAGCTTTATTTCATGGACACCGACCTTAATACCACGCTGATCGACTTGGGGGTTGAACCGGGTGACATTATCAAGTCAGTGAATGGCACGGAAGTGACCATCCAAAATGCACAGATGATCATCGCCCCAAGTTTTCAATGGACGCCTGATACCGACCTCAGCATGGTGCTGATCCGCGATGGAGAGGAAGTGGAAGTCTCCGGAAAAGTAGGCACCCCAAAAGCCATGAGCCTGAAACTCATCGAAATGGAAGACGCTACTGAAGAGCAGATCAAGCTCAGAAACAACTGGCTTGGAAAAGGCGCTCAGTAACTCACATACTGATGATTGCTGACTTATGGACTGAACCGAAGACAGTGGCGGCTATTGATTGAATGACCGATTCACCGATTTGCGATGGACCGAAGGATCGATTTTCAAGTTACCCGGAAACCTGAGACCGGTATTTACGACTGAATCCACAGGCTCTGTGCTTGCCTTGTGGGCAGACGGGTTGAAACTAGAACTGTGGATCTCCTCATCCCAACGGGATGACATCATTAGCCCCGGGATTTATCCCGGGGTTAGAAAGAATACCAAAGAACCTCCGCCCGGCAAGGAATAAGGTCCAGAAAGTTATTCGGAGGTTGGGCAACACACTCGGTTGTGAAAACATCGAGGTATTACCCACTCACGCGGACCGGGAGCCTGCCTACCGGCTGAGGTAGGGTCCTGCCACGCATTCCCAACCGGGAGGTTGGGAACGAGCCAGTCACGAGCCTATTCTACCACCGCACAGGCGAGACGCCTGCGCTAGTGCTAAGTTGAATGGTGGTGCATTATCAAGCTATTAGATCCCCGCCGGTGGAGGTGGCAGTGGAAGATCGGACATCTGCGAAATCCAAAAATCCCCTGAATCCGCGATTCACAAACGATGCACTCGATTGTGAATCCATCGGACACTAACCCAAACACCCGGTGGCCACCTACAAGCTCTTCTCTACATGGTTGGCTATTTGCTCCGCGTGGATCCGAGAGTTTTCGATGAACAGGCTGCTGGTGTCCATACCTCCGCATACCACACCGGCCACATACACACCCTTTCGTTTGGTCTCGAGACTGTTCTCATCATACACCGGCATACATTTTTCATCATCAGTAAGCTCAATACCCAGGCTCTCCATCAGGTCATAATTGGGGTGATAGCCTGTCATAGCAAGTACAAAATCATTTTCCAGGGTAACCTCCCCATCGGGAGTATTCAGCACCACTTCCTTCTCACGGATCTCCTTCACTTCCGAGTTGAAATACGCAGGGATCTCTTTATTCTTGATCCGGTTCTCGATATCCGGCTTCACCCAATATTTCACCGTCGGCTTGATGGTATCATACTTCAGCAGCATACTTACCTCGGCTCCGCCTCTCCAGCATTCCAATGCGGCATCCACGGCTGAGTTACCACCGCCTACCACCAGTACCTTTTGCCACGCATAGGGATGCGGCTCATCATAATAGTGCTTCACTTTGGGGAGCTCCTCACCCGGCACATTCATCATATTCGGCTTACCGTAAAATCCCGAGGCCACGATCACCTTGTCGGCCTTATAAGTATCCTTATCTGTTGATACAGTGAAGTTGCCATCTTCCCCTTCCATACGTTCTACCGTTTCGTACAGATTCACCGGCAGTTCGTAATGCTCGGCCACACGACGATAGTATTCCAGCGCTTCTGCCCGGGTCGGCTTAGAGCCATGTGAAATAAAAGGGATGTTACCGATCTCAAGTTTATCGGAAGTTGAAAAGAAGGTCATATTGGTGGGATAATGGAAAATGGAATTCACCAAACACCCTCTCTCAATGATCTTGAATGGAATATTGCGTTCTTTTAGTGCGATTCCTGTGGCAAGCCCAATGGGACCTGCTCCAATGATAATGACCATTTACTTTGCTTGTTTTATATTTGAGTGTGTGATCTCTAACAACAGGGGTAAGATACGAATCGTTTGAGTGTTTGGACAATCAAAGCCCGGAACTATTCGCGACCGATTGTGATATGGTAGGATGTCCACGTTTCCAATTTATAACTCCTTTAACTATTTGAAATGAATCTAATGCTGAGAACTATCTGCCTGCTGAGTGTATTGATCCTAATTCTGAGCCCCGCTCTAAAAGCCCAACTTTTAAATGTCGAAAGTGTTCGCACCAATGGTGATTCCACCGGGTGGTATGGAGAGCTTGAATTCGACTTGTCCCTTAATCATTATAATGAGAACGTGTTTGAATTCACCAACGAATCCAACCTGTCTTATTTTTCTGATCAGCACGCCTATATGCTGCTTAATAAGATCAAGTTCGTGAACCTCGATGGAAACTCGGTCATCAGCAGTGGGTATGTTCATTTGCGATCGACCTTGCGGAGATTGAGGGCATTATCCCCCGAGCTGTTCCTTCAGTATCAATACAATAACAATCTTGGGCTGAACAACCGTGCGTTAGGGGGAGCCGGCATCAAATACCGCTTTTATCGATCTGATAAATGGCAGGCGAGTATCTCTACCGCATTGATGGCAGAATTTGAGGAATGGCAGCTGAACGAAGAGGCCTCCATCGAAAATGAATTCCTGAAAAGCACAAGTAATATCTCCTTGCGGGGCAGGCTCAGTGAAACAGCCAGATTCAAGCTGGTGGGTTATTATCAGGCACGGCCCGACCGATACCTGAAGGGACGATCCATACTTGAATCGGAACTGGAAATGGACCTGAGTAAACGCGTGGCGGTTTCCATCAGCTTTGTGGCTTCTTATGATGCCGAACCGATCATCGACATCCCAAACCTCACTTACGAATTAAGTAATGGTTTCGTTATCCGTTTGTAACACATGATGTTCCTAAAACCATTACATTTAAATCCTGTTTTCATCACCAATTAACCTATACCGTTTGTTCAGAATCACCTTAATACATTATGAGGATTACGCTTAGCTTTACATTATTTTTCCTGCTTTTATTTGGGATCATGCCAGGCTCTCCCTCAGTCTGGGCACAGGATGATGTTGCTGCCACACATGAGAGGGAGGAACAGGGGCTTAAGATTGGCCTGGCGCTAAGCGGTGGCGGAGCAAAGGGATTTGCCCACATCGGCGTATTGAAGGTACTTGAGGAAGCCGGTATTAAAGTGGATGTGATCACGGGTACCAGCATGGGTGCTGTGGTTGGCGGACTCTATGCCATAGGTTATACAACTGCCGAGCTCGAAGATATCGCTCTTTATACCGACTGGAATGAACTTTTCAACGAAACGCGTCCCCGTAAATATCAGGCCATTTTTCAGGATCAGTCAAGTGAGCGGTTGATCTTATCCGTTCCCTATCAGGATGGGTCCGTTAGTCTGCCGCGGGGCCTCATTGAAGGCCAAAAGATCTCTCTGCTTCTCAATGAGCTCACCCTTGCCTATCATGATGTCAATAACTTCAGGGAATTGCCCATCCCCTATGCCGCTGTGGTTACCAATCTCGAAACGGGTGAAGGGGTGATGTTCGACAGTGGATACCTGCCGGAGGTCATTCGCGCCAGTACGGCCATTCCCAGCGTATTCAAACCGGTGACCATTGGGGACTCACTCTACATAGATGGCGGGGTGATCCGGAATATTCCCGCCACTGATGCCCGAAAACTGGGTGCTGATTTTGTGATCTCGTCTGACGTGGGTGACCCTATCCTCCCTTCTGACAGCCTTCGGTCTTTTATCGATATCATGTCGCAATCGGTGGGGTTTTTACGGGAACGCTCCAATATCACCCAAAGGGAAGAATCGGATCTGTTGATCAGCCCGGAGATCAGGGATTATTCCACTTTTGATTTTAATAAAGCCGATGAGCTTATCAAACTTGGAGAGGAAGCCGCAAGAAAAGTTTTACCTCAGCTTCGGGAGTTACAAAAGAAACAAAAAGGCAATCCCCACAGAACATACTCTGAAAAACCCGATCAGGTCTCGATCAGTCAGATCAGGATATCAGGGGCCGATGAATATCTTAGAAACAGCCTGCGTAGTTCACTCACCATTCAGGAAGGGCAGATCTTATCCATAGACAGGATCTCGAAGGAAATGGAACTCATGTATTCTTCAGGACATATCGGCGATCTCAATTATCGTATTCTGCCGGACCCTGACTCGGAAGGGTCTATTCTTAACATAGACATTTCAGCCGCTCAACAAAATTCCATTGGCCTTGGAGCCCGGTATGACAGTCGCTATCGAGCATCCCTTTTATTCAGCGGGATGTTCAACAGGATCGTCAGCGACGGAGATGCCCTGATCACAGAACTCCGATTAGGAGAGCAGCTGGAGCTCACAGCCAATTACGCATTCCCATACACCCTCTACCCTGAATCTGGAGTTAATTTTAAACTCGATGGCTTCAGGATCCCTATCGATATATTCGAAAATAATTCCATTTCTTCATCAGTGAATGTGGAATCACTATCATTCCATGCCAAAACCTGGATCAGGGCATTCCGCAATGCCTCCTTCTTGGCCGGAGCCAAAGCGGAGTTCTATAATATCGATCAAGCCATCGGCGAAACCCTGCTTCTTAATAATGTGGACCGAATATTGACAGCTAACGGCACCCTTCAGCTTAATTCATTCAACCGCTCTTATTTTCCTTCATCCGGAAACCGCCTTACGGTACATACCGAATTTTCCAATGAACTTTGGGGAAGTGGCATCAACTTCATTCAGCATAATTTCAGCTGGGAATTCCGCCTTCCGCTACATGAGCGTTTTTCTTTTTTGAGTCGTCTGACAGCCGGTGGCACTTTTGCACTCGACGAGGAATTGCCCCTGCATTACAAATTTTACAGCGGCGGTGCCATCCCTAATTTTGTACGACCGATCCATCAGTTTCCACTCCTCGGTTATCAGCCCCATCAGTTGCGGGGTGATAACCTGAAGCTGATGGAAGCCGGCTTGCAGTATCAGTTTCGAAATAATGGATTCCTTCAGGCCCGATGGAATGCCGCTATGGTTCAGGATACCTGGACATGGGATCTGCCTATCACCGATTTTGAACACGGCATCGGCCTAACGGGTGGCCTTATCACTCTGATAGGGCCGATCGAGCTTACCCTCATGGCCAAAGACGCCAACGGCCCATTTTCCATGAAGATCAGTGTGGGGCATCATTTTTAGCCAAACCAAACCAATTCAGGATAACCCGGTACAACCATCCTGAAGGTGAACTCAGAAAGCCTACATGGCCACCTTCTTCTGTAAACAGGGTTTGAATGGCCCGGTTTTCACTCAGTGTTTTTTGAGGTGCAAACTCGATGGGGCAAAGGGTATCTTGCTGACTGTGAATGATCAGCAGGTCTGTTCTAACCTCGCCATAAAAGTGACGGCTGGAGCATTTATAGTAATAATCCTCAGCCCCCGAAAAGCCATGCAGTGCCGCCGTCACCTGATCATCAAAGGTATAAATCGTATCTCCTTCAAATACCGGCATATCCGGAAATACCTGCCTTTTCTGCTCAAGTTTTTCGGTGAGGGTGATCAAAAATTGTTTTTCATACAGCTTGTTGATGCCCTTCTGCATCCTCAACGATCCTTCTTTCAGGTCGTAGGGAGGAGATACAGCCACGGCTCTTTTCACCAGGCTGCCACTGCCTTCCTCTCCCAGATATTTTACCAGGGCATTGGCCCCAAGGGAATACCCCACGGCGTAGATCTCTTTTTTGGGGAACCGCTGACGGATCCATTCAAAAAAAGTACGATAGTCATCGGTAGCCCCTGAGTGATAAAACCGAGGCTGATCATTGAGACGGCTGCCGCATCCTCTGAAGTTAAGAGCTACAGAACTGAACCCGGCATCTTTCAATACATCCATCAAATTCGCGATGTAATGCCGGTCTGTAGAGCCCTCCAATCCATGAAACAAAGCCACCACAGGTTGATCTGAGCTCACTTCGCAGACATCGATCTCTAAAAAATCTTCATCCGGAGTGGGGATCTCTATCCGTTCGTGAGGTGGTTTCTGAACCTTCGTGAATTGCGAGGCTACAATGGTATGGATATGGGTATTCCTTGCCCACCATACCGGTTTAAAGGGTTCAAAGCCATTGGTTGTAAAAAGATCTGTTTTTGCCATCGGTGCTAATCTATTGAGTTTTTGTCACTCATACCATCATGCATTTTCAGAGGTGCCTTGCATCCACTATATTCAGCCAAAATTCAATTATATTACTTTGTATGGCCACCTCACTGACCCCAATCGAGTATATCCGCAGTTTTCTTGCGATCGTCGTATTCTTTTTTATGTTCGCTATTTCTACACCG
>JAASTO010000075.1 GCA_021767245.1 Balneolaceae bacterium | reverse complement strand
GGGAGAGTCAATCGGCCCATCCGATTTTAGATATGGTCGAATGGAATGGATCACCTTGCCTACGGTATCATATACTTTTCGCATCTCAGAGAACTTGTTTCCAAGTTCCATATCCTCAAAGTAAGCATAGTAAGCCTTTTCACTCATACCGGTGACTTGTTGTAGTGCGTCCTTTATATGGTTGTAGCCGTCGCCCCGTGTGGAGGTGTAGGTGATGCCCTCAGATTTAATTGTGGTCTCGTTATTGCTCAGAAATTTGAGAAGATCAGCGAGTCTTTTCTCATGCAGTCCGGCCTGCTCAGATTTTTTTAACTGGTTTTTGCTCATCAATAGAATTTAAGTGGTGAAAAATGCCCAAGAGTTGAAAATTAGTTGCTAAAAACCCTGTATTTATTAGGGTTGAAAAAAAGTTGGGGATGATAGGCAAAACCCAAGAAAAGTGGAAAAGAACTTTGACGAAGTAGTAAGTAAAACCTTATATTTAAGTCTGTTTTTAAAAACAGCAGAACAAAGATGTTCTTTAATATAATGAGCAGTACAAATTCGGACCATGGGAGTTGAAAAACAGTTGAAAAATTGGAGCCGTTTTTTAACAAAAAAAGCCCAAAAAGTACGTTTTACGTGCAGTTTTCGAAAAATAAATTGTCACTGTAAGTCATTGAAAAAGTAACACTTAAACAAATGCCGTGGTAGCTCAGATGGTTAGAGCGCACGACTCATAATCGTGAGGTCGACGGTTCAATTCCGTCCCACGGTACCTAAATCAAGCCTGATTCTTAGTTGGATCGGGCTTTTTTATTTTATAGTCTGTTTCTGAAACAAATTGGTTTATGTTTCGAACAGTATGAGTGTTAAATCAATAGGGCAGTATGCGGAAATCAGAAGAATATGAGATGGCTTTAGTGGCTGATCAGGCACTGGGTAAAGCTCTTAAGAAGTATGACGAGATGGTGGCAGAGAATGACACCGGTGTTCAGTCAGATCTTATGATCACCATCCACGACTCCATCCGGAATCTCAGAAGAAAGATCGAGGCTTTTCTGCACGATAAACTACCGATGGAAAGGGTAGTAGATGAGTTTATATTTGAATATCAGGTACTGGAAGGCGAACTGGAGGTCAGAGAGAGTGAGTTGGCCCGGTACAGGAAGTTTGCCAAAAAACTTATGGCGAGTTATGAGGACTTTATAACGAAAGTAGGTGGTCAGAAAAAAGTATCTGTCTTAAACGGTGCCACTCATCTTGATTTCGAAAGAAAATCGAAGGGCAAAGCCTATTTGTTTTGGTTCATCTCATTTTTCGGGATATTTGGATTTCACCGGTTTTATTTAGGGAAGATCGGTACCGGAATCGGGTGGATCTTAAGTGGAGGAGTCTTGGGTCTTGGGGCTTTGTATGACCTGTTCGCTCTTTCTTCTATGGTGGATGAGCATAACAATTATCATGAGCTCAAGGCAGCCAGATTGAAGCAACTCAACTCCAAAAAGTAATGGCATAAAAAAAGCCACCCTCAAATCAATGAGAGGTGGCAGATATCATCTACAGACGGCTATTACCCCATTTGCATTAATAACTTACATTAATAGGGCATGGCCGTCAATGGTGAGAATTACGTAATTTAACTACGTGTTTTTACGTAATTCTCTACTCAGCACCTTTTACATAGGTATCAAACCATCCAAGAAATCTTTCAAATCGGTCTTTCTGAAAGGTGGGTTTGCGAATCCCATGGTGCTCACCCGGGTAAACCACAAGCTGAGTCTCGAGGCCAAGTCGTTTCATGGCCTGATACATTTGTTCTGAGCCGAGGATAGGTACATTCCAGTCATCTGCCCCGCCGATCCAAAGAGTCGGGGTTGTTACTTTATCTACATCATTGAAGGGAGAAATGCGTTCCCATTTTTCAGGAGTTTCCCAGGGAAGACCGAGTTCTTTCTCCCAGGTTAACTGATAGTGGTCATGACCATAATTCGAGCGATACAGGGTTTCACTGGCTCCTGAGATTGCTCCTTCAAAACGTCCTGTTTTGGTGATCACATAATTCGTCAGTATTCCTCCGTAAGACCAGCCGCCAACACCAAGTTTGTTGGGGTCAGCCACGCCTATATCAATGGCGTGATCAACTCCGGCCATAACGTCTTCAAAATCCTTATTACCCCAATCGGCAAACAGGATCTCAGAAAATGCCTGACCGTAACCGGAGGATCCACGTGGATTAATTAATAGCACTGCATAACCATTGGCCGCGTAAAGTTGAGGTATGAAATCGAAGCTATGATCGTATTGGGCAACCGGTCCTCCGTGTATCCATAAAATGGTGGGTATTCTTTTATTGCCATTATAATCAGCCGGGGTGACCATGAATCCTTCGATAGGGGTACCGTCTTTACTGTTAAATTTGATCTCTTCAACTTTAGCGATATTTCGTGCATTGATCAGTTCATCATTAACCTGAGTGATGCGGTCTTGGGAATTACCATCCCAAATAAAAATTTCGTGCGGGCGTTCTACTGTGGATTACAAAGTCGCAATGATCTCGTTTTCGATATCAAAACTTCTGATACTCAGGTCTCCGGCAATCACTCTTTTTAGATTTCGTCCATCTGCATTTACAGAGGCAAGCTGACTTTCACCCCGGTCTTCCAGAACAAACCAAATGGTTTGCCCATCTTCTGAGTAGGTTGGATCGGAGATATTCCGGTCTAGTCCGTCCATATAAATTTTGGTGTTACCACTCCCATCAGCCGCCGAAACGGAGAGTTTGTTAGTGGCATACCAGATCGCACTGGTGTCGATCACTGAAGTATGGACGATATGTTTCCCGTCAGGGCTCCAGGAAGGAGAGGAATCGCCCCCTTTATTCTTTGTGACCTTGGTTAGGCCGGCATCCGGATCATCAGCATTAACGATCCAGATATCACTGTTCACATTGCCATCTGCGTTTGATGTACGATTACTGACAAAGGCGATCTTAGTTCCATCAGGGCTCCAAACTGCCTGCGAATCATCAAAATCACCAAAGGTCAGCTGAACAGCAGCCGTATCACCGGGAGTGAAGGTATAAACATGCGTTCTCAGGCGATCAAGGTATCCTACATAATCCCTTTTAAATTGCAGACGATCGATCACATAGGGCTCAGGACGTTCCGATTCTTCTTTTTTGTCCTTTATCATTAGCAGTAGTCGATCACCCTTTGGAGACCAGGCATAATCAGACACTCCCTGTTCAATATCAGTCAGCTGTACAGCTTCGCCACCCATCATATTGAGGGTCCAAACCTGAGTTTTTTCTACATCACCACGAGAGGCGGTAAAAGTCAGGTACTTTCCATCCGGACTCCATTGCGGATTTCCGGCAGAATACCCTTTGGCAGTCATTGGCAGTGCCTCGCCCCCTGAGGTTGATTTCATCCAGATCCGGGTTTCACGGCTGTCATCCTCATAATCCGTTTCTGTGATGGTATAGGCTACCCATTTTCCATCGGGACTGATAACCGGGGATCCAACACTCTTTAGTTCAAAATAATCGTCAATGGTGAGGTCTGTTTTTGTGGTTTGACCCTGAGCATTGAGTTGAACTGAAAGTATCAATCCAAAGAATACTAACAGGGAAGGGAAAAGATTTGATTTCATAGTGATGGTTAGATAAGATTATGTGATACAGCTTGTTAGGCAGACAATTGCCACATGAATATAAAAGATATTCCCTAAGATGCATTAAAAAATTGGTAAAGAAAGGCAGGCGTTACAGTAGGGCTTGCTCATTTTCCATGGCAAAACGAACAAGGGAGGCCGTATTTTTTAGATCCAGTTTTTTGAGTAGGTTTGTTCGGTGTTTTTCGACGGTACGCGGACTAATAAACAGTTTTTCGGCGATCTCAGTACTTGTAAGGCCTTCCGTGAGCAAGCCAAGGATCTCTCGTTCTCTTTTGGTTATGGATTTAACAGGATCGGGACGTTTTTTCTTTTGGGCGAGCCGTTTGTACTCCTCAGTCATCATTCTTGAGAACTGTTTGCCGAGGTATCGTTCACCCTGAGATACTTTTTGGGCAGCATCCAGAAGTTCATAACGATGGGCTGATTTATGAATCAGGCCAAATGCTCCTGAATCAAGAAATTCGTTGAGGGTCTTTCGGTTGGTGTCATCGGCCATTAATAGAATATTGGCATTGGGGTCACGGTCAAGGATCTTTTTGGCAATAATGATCCCTTCCATTTCGGGCAGGCTAAAGGAGACAATGCACAGATCAGGCTTTACACTTTCATACGCGGTTAATACCAGAGCTCCGTTATCCACTTCACTCTCTATGTTAAATGAGCCTTCGCCGCGTAGTATTGCACTGAGGCCATGCCTGAAAATTTCGTTGCCGTCCGCAACAATAGTGTTGATGATATTCATTTTACCTCCCCAGGTAGAATGGTTTCTTCCACGACCCACTCGCAGAAGGGCATACAATGTACTTAAAAATGCTGTAATTGCGCCAATTTAATTTTTAAGGCTGATTTTAGTCAGTAGGGATAGGCGTATTTCTACTGAATAAGTTCAGTGAGAAGATAAAAATTAAGAGAGGATTTGAGTGACCATAATACTGTTCTGAACCAATTTGTAGAAACCAGCTTTCTAATAGCCGGCTCATTTTTTAAGGATTCCAGTTTGGTATGAGCCGGAACGGAAAAGAGACCTGTACAAACCCAGATCAGGATCACGATGTAGAAACCTGCTGCATTCAAACTGAGGAAACCATCCATCCAGGCCAAACCAAATGAAGTGGCAAGTTCCGCTATCATGACAGGGATAACGATCTTATCAATGCTATTTACGTGGTGAAGCTGAAAGGCCTTGAAATTATCGGCTCCCACATAATGAAAGGAAGGGTAATGAACGAGTTGTACGATCCAGATCAATCCGGTCATAAAAAAGGAGGCAAAGGTATTTATAAGAAAAATAAGTTCCGGCGACATTGATTAAGCGATTCGTTAACATTATGCGTATTTTCAGCGCCTTAATAACCAAAAGTTTTCACTCTACGATTCATCGAAAATAATGACCCTTAAAAGAACACATACCTGCGGAGAACTTACTGCAGAAAATATTGGCGAAGAAGTAATTTTGAATGGATGGGTTGGTCCCCGTCGCGATCTGGGTGGTGTTATATTTATTGATCTCCGTGATCGATATGGCGTAACACAGGTCGTTTTTAAAGAAGAAGATGATCAATTACATAATAAGGCGGAGCAACTCCGGGCGGAATATGTGATCGGAGTAAAGGGTAAGGTGATCACCCGGGGTGAAGAGAATTTAAATCCAAACCTGCCTACCGGAGAGGTCGAGATCGAAGCAACCGACTTGGTAATCTATTCTGAAGCTGAAACGCCTCCGTTTGAGATCAAGGATGGTATTTCTACGAATGAGGATGTCAGGCTAAAGTATCGCTACCTCGACCTTCGCCGTCCTGAAGTTCAGGAAAAAATGATGCTGCGATCCAAATTCTATCAGTCAGTCAGGGAGTTCTATCATGATCTCGAATTTGCAGAAGTGGAAACGCCTGTGTTGATGCGAAGTACTCCGGAAGGTGCCCGGGATTACCTGGTGCCTAGCCGGGTGAATGCAGGAAAGTTCTTTGCGCTTCCACAAAGTCCGCAAACATACAAGCAGCTGCTGATGGTTTCCGGTTATGACCGCTATTTTCAGATCGTGAAGTGTTTCAGGGATGAAGATCTTAGAGCTGACCGCCAGCCGGAATTCACTCAGATAGATGTTGAGATGAGTTTTGTGGATGAGGAGGATGTATATAAAACTCATGAAGCACTTTGGAAAAAAATATTCAAAGATACCATAGGTTATGAGGTAGAGACTCCATTTCCTCGGATGACCTATGATGAAGCCATGAATACCTATGGTTCAGATAAACCGGATACAAGATTTGGTTTAGAGTTTAAGGATTTTTCTGAGATCGTAAAGGATGCAGAATTCAAGGTTTTCTCTGATACGGTGAAAAAAGGCGGGGGTGTGGTAGGTATTACCGTGCCTGGTCAAGGTGAGATGGGACGTGGAGCCATAGACAGACTTACTGACCGGGTAAAACAGGAAACCGGCGCTGGTGGCTTGATTTATATTAAGATGCAGGAAGATGGTCCGCTTTGCAGCGTGGCTAAATTCCTGACGGATGAGATCGTTGATCAGATGGTTGAGAGATCAGAAGCTAAGAAGGGAGATCTGGTATTGATACTAGCCGGACCAAAACCGGACGTGTTAAAGCAACTGGGGCAGCTTCGCCTGATGATGGGGAAAGAGTTCGACCTGATCGATGAATCTACCTATAACTTCCTTTGGGTTACTGAGTTCCCTCTGCTTGAATGGGATGAGGAAACCCGCAGGTATCATGCTATGCATCATCCATTTACCTCACCAAGAGAAGAAGATGTGGAATTGATGGAAAGTGACCCGGGTAAAGTGAAAGCCCGTGCCTATGACCTGGTGCTGAACGGAAATGAGCTGGGTGGTGGTTCTATTCGTATCCATGATCAGAAGATGCAGCGTAAAGTCTTTGAATTGTTAGGTATTGGCGAGAAAGAAGCGGAAGAAAAGTTTGGTTTCCTCCTGGATGCATTCAAATACGGTGCGCCTCCACATGGCGGTATCGCATTTGGGGTAGATCGCGCTGTGATGTTGCTGACAGGCGCAAAAAGCCTGCGTGATGTCATTGCTTTCCCCAAAAATCAGAAGGCACAAAGCATGATGGATAACTCTCCGGATGTTGTGGATAAGCATCAACTGGATGAATTGCATATTCAACTTAAAAAGAACATTAAAGATCAGTTACAGTGAAAACAGCAGGAATAGACGGGTGTAAAGCAGGCTGGCTTCTCATTACCTTTGATAAAGGAAATGAGAAGTACGAAGTGCTCAGAGACAGGGATGCCTTAAAAAAAGCGTTCGAAGATTTTGACCGCATCTTCATAGACATGCCGATTGGCCTTGAAGATGAAAATTACACTCGTGAAGCGGATGAACTGCTGCGTAAAAAAGTGGGCGGTGATTATGCTTCAAGTGTATTCAGTCCACCGATTCGTCCCGCTTTGACGGCCCCTTCCTACGTAGAGGCCAATATGATCAGCCACGAGTACACCGAGAAAAACCTGACCCTGCAATCGTGGAATATCACTCCTAAGATTCAGATGGTGGATGAATTACTTCGTGCAGATGAAAGTTTGATTGATAAAGTTTTGGAGTCTCATCCTGAGTTACTATTCCAAACCATAAATGGAGGAATGATCTATCAGAAAAAGAATCTGAAAAAAGGGATCAAGCATCGTTTGGAACTGATCAAGGCAAGGGAGCCTATTGCGGATGATTTTTTCCGTGATATTAAGGAAGACTTCCGCCGGAATGAGGTGGAAGAAGACGATATTGTGGATGCAATGATATTGGCTTACTCAGCGAAGATATCAGAAGAAAAAGGCATCAAGACCTTGCCGGAGGAGTTTGAGTATGATTCTGAAGGCATGCGTAAGGCCATTCATTACGTGTAGAACATCCAATATCCAATAATCAACACGGACCGATCAATTAAACTTGAATATTGAATATTCCGTGTTGGATATTGGTTATTCTTTATTTTTCAGGATCTTTTTGTACTTAACGCCTGCCTTATATACCCGGTTCATGCCATTAAACGCCGCGATCCGGTACGCTTCACTGTAGGTTGGATAATTCAGAACGTGGTTGATGAAGTATCGGATATCGCCACCAAGCGACATGACGGCCTGGCCAAGGTGAATGAGATCACTGGCACGTTCACCGATAATGTGAATACCAACCAGTTTCAGATTTTCGGTTTCGAATACGAGTTTTAATAATCCATCTTGTTGATTACTGATATCACCCTGGGTGATATTTTTGTAGTAAGCCCGGCCAACAGTCACATCATATCCTCTGGATTTGGCTTCTTTTTCGGTCAGACCAATACTGGCAATCTCAGGAATAGAGTATATGGCAAAAGGAATTTCAGGTGGTACATCCAGCGCTTGAATCCCGAACATGTTACAAGAGGCGAGTCGTCCCTCAGAAAAAGAAGCCGAAGCTAAGGCCGGGTAGCCGATCACATCTCCACCTGCATAAATGTTGTCAATGTTCGTGCGGTAATCATCATTAACGATGATATTTCCTTCCTTATCCGTTTCAATCCCAATATCGGATAGCCCAAGATTTTCTGTATTGGGCACTTTGCCTCCCAAATAAAGCACATGCTCTGTTTCGATCACTCGTTTACGCCTACCTTCATTATCCTGACGGAGGTTATAGCTCACTTCCGTGGTATTACGGATGGTGTTGGTCTTGATGTTGATATGCTCAGCATTAGAGAAAACTTCGATCTTTTGTTTTTCCAGAAGGGTTTCAAGCTGATCCCGTATCTCATTGTCCAGAAATGGAAGAAAGGAATCTGCTTCGTTAAGAATAGAGACCCGGCTGCCAAGGTTAGAAAAGGTCGTAGCATATTCCAAAGCCTGAACCCCACTGCCAATCACAAGTAATTTTCTGGGTATGTGAGTGAGATCCAGTATGGAGATATAGTCGAGGATCTTGTTATGATCCAGCTTAAATTCTTTGGGTTGAACCGGTTTACTTCCCGGGGAGAGAAATATGAATTCGCCAGTGTAGGTCTTTTTCTTTCCTTTTTTATCTGTGACCTCAACGGTGTGGTTGTCTATCAATTCACCAAATCCATGAACCGTATCTATCTCATTTTTTTTAAAATCATTTTCAACTTTGGAGTTCTTACTGTGCTGAATTTCATTTTTGTACTTCAGCAATTCTGACATCTGATGATGCTGGTAGGCTTTTTCACCCGAAAGGTCCTCAAACTGACTCTGAAAGCGCTGGATGATACGGGCTGTTTCCCGAAGAGCTTTACTGGGAATGGTTCCGGAATTGATCCAGGTTCCACCGAATGAATCCTCATTGGCTTCAATAACCAGAACTTTTTTATCAAATTTAGAACTTTGCATGGCACACGAAAAACCGGCCGGGCCACTGCCAATGATAATAACATCGTACTTGTACTTCATAAATGATCTGAGTGAGTAAAATAACTATGAGTGTGAAGGCTAAAGATACTTTAATTCTGAATGGATTTCAGAGCAACATTTGGCATATAGTATTAACAAATCTAAAAGATAGAGGGTATTGATGTATGTCAGGAACGAATTTTAAAGCCGTTTTGCTTATGTTTGAGAACGATAAACAAAAGGCGCACAAGTTTTAAGCGTCGATAACATGAAAATAAAAAAGGAGTAAACAATGGCTTATACATTACCAGATCTGCCATACGATTACGATGCACTTGAACCACATATTGACGCACGTACGATGGAGATCCATCATACCAAGCACCATCAAGGGTACACGAACAAAGTAAATGCCGCTCTTGAGGGCCATGAATTTGCTGATCTTGATATTGAAGAAGTACTAAGAAGAATTGATGAAGTACCTTCTGATGTTAAACAAGCTGTCATAAACAGTGGTGGCGGGTATGCCAATCACAACCTATTCTGGACCATTCTTTCTCCAAACGGAGGCGGAACTCCTGAAGGTGAACTGGCAGATGCCATTAATGATACTTTCGGAAGCTTTGACAAATTCAAAGAAGAATTTTCAGCAGCAGCCGGAAGCCGTTTTGGATCCGGATGGGCATGGTTATCAGTGGATGGAAGCGGTAACCTCGTGGTACATTCAACCCCAAATCAGGACAGTCCATTGATGGAAGGTTATACCCCAATTATGGGCATTGATGTTTGGGAGCACGCTTATTACCTGCATTACCAAAATCGCCGTCCTGACTATGTAGCTGCGTTTTGGAATGTGATCAATTGGGATCAAGTTGCAGAAAATTACAAAGCTGCCAAATAAGTTTGAGACTTAAAAAATTGATCCGTTAATTCGGAAACTTTGATGTTTGACAAGGCTTCTCATTATCGGGAAGCCTTGTCTATTTTTGGGTCAAATATTTTGTATTTTTGAACCGATAAAGCAATCAATAAAACAAAGAGATTATTATGCAATTTGGATTTGGAATGGGACCAGATACGTCCTGGATGAGAGAAGAACTGACTCAGTTTGGTGTAGAAGAACTTAAAACCACGGATGATGTAGATCGTGCCATGAAAGAATATAAAGGTACCATGCTTCTCGTGGTGAATTCGGTTTGTGGATGTGCTGCAGGAAATGCTCGGCCGGGATTAGGTATTGCCCTGGAAAGTGCGGAAACCAAACCGGATCATATGGTAACCGTGTTTGCCGGACAGGATAAGGAGGCAACTGCGCATGCCAGAGCTTACTTCAGTGAATATCCGCCATCATCGCCATCTTTCGCTTATTTTGTTGACGGTGAGATCAAAGCATTGATCCCGCGTCACCGAATTGAAGGCCGAACCAAAGAGCAGGTTGCCAATGATCTGGTTATGGTATTTGATGCTTTTTCCGGAAAGAAGGAAGAGGATGAGGAAGCTTCGAAATAACTTTTGTTATTCAGCTTTAGCAAAGTAGTATTTTTAGAAGCCGGCTCAGATGAGTCGGCTTTTTTTTTTTATTTATTCGCACCAAAATCTATTTCCTCCCCATCTCGATAAATGCGTATGCCTTCGGGTTTTCCTTTTTTGCCTCCGGGACCAAAATCTGTGACCGCTGAGGCTAGTTCCTCTTCGGTGCGTTCTTCGCCAACCTTACGAGGCGTATCTTTGTAAAAGCTGTCCATATGTAAGGTTTGGGTTGGGAAAGCAAATTCGACTCCGACTTCCCTGGCGAGGCGTAAGATCTCAAGTAAGAAATTATGACGCTGTTGAAGTTCAGTACTCCAATCGGGCACATCGAAGAAAACATAAACCAACACGTCCAGGGAATGAGCTCCAAAGGAGTTGAAGTGTACTTCATAGTAATCCTGTCTGAAATGTTCATTTGCTTTTACAATGGCTTTGATACCTTCCACAAAAGCTTCCATTTGTTCAGGTGTGGTCGAATAGGTCAGGTTCAACACCGTTTTGAGTC
>JAASTO010000286.1 GCA_021767245.1 Balneolaceae bacterium | reverse complement strand
GAGAATTATCGTCTTAAGGTCAGGATCATAGCTGAGCGACCATATCATGGTTTGTTTATGCATAATATGCTGATCCGTCCTACCAAAGAAGAGCTCGAAAATTTTGGGGATCCGGATTTCGTGATCTACAACGCAGGTAAATTTCCCGCTAATAAATTTACAGAAGGCATGACGTCAGATGCGTCGGTTGATGTAAATTTCGAGACCAATGAAATGGTGATACTCGGAACGGAATATGCCGGTGAAATGAAGAAAGGGATCTTCACGGTCATGCATTATCTGATGCCGAAAAAAGATGTACTTTCCATGCACTGTTCAGCCAATGAAGGAGATAAAGACGATGACGTCGCTCTGTTCTTTGGCTTGTCCGGAACCGGTAAAACCACCTTATCTGCAGATAAGAACCGTAAGCTGATCGGTGATGATGAACATTGCTGGAGCGATGATGGGGTGTTTAATATTGAAGGCGGTTGCTATGCCAAGACCATAGATCTCTCAGAAGAGAAAGAGCCCGAGATCTTCAATGCCATTAAATATGGAACGGTACTCGAAAACGTTGGGTATGATCCTGAAACACGAAAAGTGGATTTCAAGGATGTATCCATCACACAGAATACACGAGCTTCCTATCCGATTGAATACATTGATAATGCCAAGATCCCATGTGTTGCGGGGCATCCGAAGAATATCATCTTCCTGACCTACGATGCATTTGGTGTGCTTCCTCCGGTCAGTAAACTCAGTCCGGAACAGGCGATGTATCACTTCATCAGTGGGTACACTGCGAAAGTTGCAGGAACCGAGGTAGGCGTTACCGAACCTGAAGCCACATTCTCAGCGTGCTTCGGAGCCGCATTCCTGGCCTGGCCACCGGCTAAATATGCTGAAATGCTGGCAGAGAAAATGCGTAAGCATAATGCCAAAGCCTGGTTAGTCAATACAGGACTTACCGGTGGTCCTTATGGTAAGGGGTCACGCATCGACCTGAAGAGCACAAGAGCCATTATTCAGGCTATTCATGATGGCAAGCTGGATGGTGTTGAAACGGTTAAAGACAATGTCTTTGGTTTTGATATCCCGACAGCCTGCCCTGAAGTTTCTTCTGAGATCCTTCAGCCTCGTAATACCTGGGGCGATGACGAGAAGTACGATGCCCAGGCTAAAAAACTGGGTCAGCTATTCGATAAGAACTTCGAAGAATATAAAGCTGACAGCAGCAAAGAGATCATTAACGCCGGTCCAAAATTCTGAATCGGTCAGTTATAAAACTCCAGATATAAGAAAGGCGGATCTAATATCCGCCTTTTTTTATGCACTTAATTTATCCTGACATCCAGTATCATTCGTTGGCTTCCACTACTTTCTCGTAAGCTGCTTTAACTTTGACACCGGCTATGGCCTCATTTACGTTAAAGATATGGTCACCGATCTTTTCCAATCGGTTTACGTAATCAAGAAATACAAACCCAACCTGATTGGAATAGGTTTTCTTTTCTAATTGACCATAGTGGTACTCAAGTAAGCCGTCACGACATTTGTTGATCTGGTTTTCGATCTCCATGGCGACACTCAGATCCGCTTCATCGTTATCCAGTTCCAGGTCCTGACGCACATGACGGATAGCCTCATGAATGAGATCAAGCAGGCTCTTGAGCTTCTCCATGGCCTCTTCAGGAAGGTGAGTTCCCTCATTTTCCATGCGCTCAAATGTTTTTGACATCTGGTAATAAATGTCCCCCACACGCTCCAGGTCGTTGATCATACTATGCATGCCGCGAATACGTCTGGTTGCATCTTCAGTGAGGTTATAACTGGATATTTTTGTCAAATATTCCGCGATCTCAAGCTCCAGATTATCTGTTATCTCTTCCCGTTTTTTGATCTTCTTCAGAAAGTGATCTCGCCTGTTTTGTTTGTTAAATAAAAGTCCTTCCATACTGTAATGCATTTTATCCACCAGCCGGGCAAACATCTCAATTTCCTTGTGTGCCTGTGTCATCGACAGCTCGGGAGATGACATCATACCGGAAGAGATATATTTGAGCCGGTACTCATGATCCGTCTTGGATTTATCTTTTTGGTATTTCTCCACAAACTTCACGATACGGGGAACAAAGCCAACCATGAGGATCACATTGAGCACATTGAACGCAGAGTGAAAAAGAGATAACCCCAGTGTTGCATTACTTCTGCCGGCTTCATCGGTAATATTGAAAAGAGAGCCCACTTCCGGTGAAAAGTAACTCATGACCTGATCGATCATATTGAGGAAAGGATTCAGCAAGATGAGCATCCATATGACCCCAAACACGTTGAATACGAAGTGAAATCGTGCGGCTCGTTTGGCATACACATTACCAACAATGGCCGCGATGTTTGCGGTAACCGTGGTTCCGATATTTTCACCCAATATCATAGCTGCAGCAATAGGAAAATCGATCCATCCCTGGAATAACATGACCAGGGTGATTGCAGTTGAAGCAGATGAGGATTGGGTAACGAGCGTTAACAAAGTTCCTGCCAAAACAAACAGCAAGATCGATAGGAATCCAAATTCTGTAAACTGATCCAGAAACATGAACATTTCCGGGTTTTCCTGAATGTTGGGAACTCCGTTCTTTATAAAATCG
>JAASTO010000285.1 GCA_021767245.1 Balneolaceae bacterium | reverse complement strand
ATGGCACTGAATCCTGTCACGTAAAAGGAAATGAGTATGGTCAGCGTCAGATAATCCGTGTACAGTAATCCGGCATATAGATTGGCCGTTTGACTCATACTTCTCAGGTTCTTGGCCGGCAAATAGAGCCAGAAAATGCTTATAGTTTGAAATACCAAGATCAGTACGATCATAAATAAAGATAGAGATATATACCCGTTATTGAACCAATCAAGCCATGGAAGGTGATAGATTAAAGCGTTCATGCCTAATTCACTGATCAGCATTTTTGAGGCAACAAACGCAACGATGCCACCTGACAAAGCATGAACAACCATCATAATGATACTTTGAGTGGCATATCTTTCCCGGTATTGCAGGATATCATCTACATAAAAGCGATGGGCAAGGAAATACCGCAGCACCATGGGGCGTGCATTAGGGATGAATTTTACCTGAACGGCAAGTACGATCCACAATAGAATCAGAGCAAAAACCAGCCAGTTTGCGGGGCTGGAATGTTCTTCCTGATAGGGCATAGGAAATGACCAATGGCCTTCTTCATGATAGACCTTCAAAGAAGTAGCCAATTCGGGTACGTCCTCAACGGCTTGTGTCAGCCACTTTGAATGCAGAAACAGGATCAGGTTATCACTTTCTTCAACATGATCCTGCATGTGTGTGTCAAAAGCACTTAGATCCTCGAATTTAAACGATGCATCATTTATTAGCCGTCCAAAGGGTTTGCCGGTAGAATTTAGGGATACCCACTGCCGGTTTTGAACAAAGTAGAGTGTTTTATTAGTTAAAGTACTAAGTGTTTCGGCCTTTTCTTCAAATGCGGTACTAAAATCAGGATCCTTGAAGTGACTTTGAGATAAAAGTCCGAAACCCGCAACGCGGTTATAATCCTCGAATGTTTGCAGCATTTCGCGGTTCAGCTCTTCGAATTCTTCAGCACTTTCTTCCAGTGTTTGAAACGTGTAAAACCGCTCGTCATTTCTGATCAGGATAGAAAAACTGAGACTGTCCATTCTTAGCATCAGATCTTCGGATATCCCTGCCGGGAACTCAATATGGGTCACCCCGATGTCTTCAAAAAGCAGCAAATGTTGGTCTGTAATGGGGTTATCCTCTGAGATATCCCAGACAACGCCAAGTGTAGGCTGGGCGGCACCGGTATTCGAAAAACCGAATATCCAGAGCAGAAGACCAAAACCCAGTACCCACAGATATGTTTTTTTTGGCCTCACTTAAGCGACAACTTCAGCTCCGTAGTATTCTGTGAGAGTTGTTTTACGGATCGGGTTGCCTATAAGGGTGGCGGAAGTTGTCTCAGTGATTTCCACTTCCACGTAATCACCGGGTTCAAAGTCTTTGCGGTCGAATACCACCATTTTATTGGTATCGGTGCGGCCGCTTAACTGGTCGTCCGACTTTTTACTGGTACTTTCGACCAGAACAAGATGACGGCGCCCGACTTCCTCTTTATTTCGGCGTTCCTGAATCTCACGCTGCTGAGTGATGATCTCTGATAAGCGACGTTTTTTAACGTCTTCAGGCACATTGTCTTCAAATTTACGCGCAGCCAGGGTTCGCTCACGTTCAGAATAGGCGAACATGTAAGCGAGGTCGTATTCAACCTCTGCCATCAGTGATAGCGTTTGCTGATGTTCCTCTTCCGTCTCATCACAGAATCCCGCAATGATATCGGTTGAAAGAGATACTCCGGGTATGATCTGCTTCATTTTGGCGATCAGCTCCAGGTAGCTCTTGCGGGTGTATGGGCGACGCATTCGCTCCAGCATGGTATCACTTCCTGCCTGAGCCGGAATATGAATATAGTTACATAAGTTTGGCCGTTCTGCGATCAGGTGCAGCAGATCGTCAGGGAAATCTTTTGGATGAGGAGAGGAGAAGCGAAAACGCATTTCGGGATCCACTTTACTCGCTTCATCCATTAATTTAGTGAAAGTGTTCTCACCGTCCAGGTAGGAATTCACGTTTTGTCCAAGCAGGGTCACTTCCTTATAGCCTTCATCAGAGAGCTGTTTGATCTCACGAATGATAGATTCCAGCGGACGGCTGCGTTCACGCCCACGGGTAAACGGAACCACACAAAAGGCACACATATTGTCGCAACCTCTCATAATGGAGACAAAAGCATTGACCCCGTTTCCGGTGGTTCTGACCGGAGCAATATCGGCATAAGTCTCTTCAAGTGACAGAAGCACGTTGACGGCCTTACGACCATCATCCACTTCCTTCAGGAGTCGGGGGATATCACGATAGGCATCCGGGCCAACCACAATATCCACGAGGTGTTCCTGTTCAATAATACGATCCTTGATGCGCTCAGCCATACAGCCAAGCACTCCAACGGTCATTTCACCATTTTCTTTTTTGATGGATCGAAGTTCTTTGAGTCGGTTCCAGACCTTGGTTTCAGCATTTTCCCGAATTGAACAGGTATTGACCAATACCACATCTGCAGTTTCTGCATCGTGAACCGGTTTCATGCCTTCTTCAAGTAAAATGGAATTCACGATCTCAGAATCCGCAAAGTTCATCTGACAACCGTAAGTCTCGATATAAAACGTTTTATCTGTCACAGTAATGAATTTTAGTGTGTTTAAAAGCCTGTTTATTCTTCT
>JAASTO010000284.1 GCA_021767245.1 Balneolaceae bacterium | reverse complement strand
TATTTCGATAAATAATCTTTAAATATAAGGAATTTAATGAAAGCCTTTGTAACCGGCGGAACTGGTTTTATTGGAAGTCATCTTGTTGAAGCACTTTTAGATTCTGACAACTATTCAGAGGTCCGGTGCCTGGTTAGAAGTAATGAGAAATGGCTAAACGGACTCGACTTTAAAAAGATCTCAGGTGATCTCAACGATCTAAAAGCATTAGGTGCCGGACTTGAAGACGCAGACATCCTGTTTCATGTGGCTGCAATTGTGAAAGCACCAACAAAAAAAGAGTTTACCCGTGCCAACGTTGAAGCCACTGAAACACTTGTGAGATTGGCTCAGAAAAAAGGAGTCAAAAACATTGTTCTTCTTTCCTCTTTAGCCGCGGCAGGGCCAAGTAACGGTTCACCCAAAACCGAACGCGATCCCATGGAGCCTGTGAGTATGTATGGGCAATCGAAAAAGGAGATGGAAAAGAAGATCAGGCAAGTCGCAACAGAGAGCGACAGCATCAAAATAATTCGACCGCCGGCTGTGTACGGACCCAGAGAGGATCAGATCTTTTCGTTCTTTAAAAGTTGCTCAAGAGGCATTTGTCCAATCATTGGTGATGGGAACAATCCCAGGGTATCGATGGTGTATGTAAGTGACCTTGTGGATGGTATCATGCAGGCGGCAGCAAAAACGGATCCCGGCATTCACACTTATTTTATTTCAGGTGAAGGCACTCATTCATGGAATGAAATTCGAAGTGTCACTTCCAAAGTACTGGGTAAGCGAACTATCCCACTTAAGATCAAACCCGCACTGGTAAAAAAAGTGGCAGCGGTCATTGAAAATATTTCATCATTATTTGGGATCTATCCCGTTGTGAATAAAGAAAAAGCAAACGAGCTGATATTGGAATGGACTTGCAGCTCCAACAAAGCACAAAATGAAATTGGTTATGTACCCAAAACCTCACTGGCAGAAGGTATTTCACGCACCATTCACTGGTATAAAATGCATAAATGGTTGTAAGGCTATGAGATCAAACTTAGAACATCTCCTACTTCTCTTAATTGTTTCATTGATAACATTACCTGCGGTTGCACAGGACAAACTGATGCAGGATTTCTCAAATGTCATGGAGATCCCTGAGATCGTGGCTATGGAATCTTCTCCAACTCACTTGTACGTATTATCAGCTTCAGAAGGCATGGTTGTATTCCGATCCTATCCTGATTCACTTCAATGGCTGTACACATCATCAGGCATGCAGAGACGAGGCGATAAGATCATGGCTGATATTCGATTTGCATACTTGTTTGGTGATACCAATCGATTAACCATATTAGAACCTACCTCAGCACTTGGTGTTTATTCTTCCACGCTGCTTCCACAAAAACCGGCAGCAACTGCACGCATCGGTAATGACCTCTTTATAGCACTTGGACAAAATGGCTTAGGAAAGATATCTCTTGATACCCCTGAAACCGTTGACTCATCTCCTGAATATGTGATCAAAGACCAGATTTCAGGCTACTCAGTTCTTGATGTGCGATCAACTGCTGTCAGTAAACAACTGTTTGTGTTAACAGACGCACCTTCGCTGCTTGTACTCGATCACAAAGATCAAAAATTGCAATTATCCCAAAACATCGATCTGACCACAAATCTCAGAAATATCTTTGTGGATGATGAGAACGTATGGGGTGCCAACAATAACGGAGAAATATTCATGATCCGGGCTGCGGGTGTGGGGCAGAGAATCGGTTCCATAAATGAACGCACAGAAAGCATTTACAGATGGAATGACCGAACTTTTGTGAGAAGTGTTTCCGGTAAAGTCTGGGTAACAGGTGTTAACTCAAATACACTTCAACCCTGGAAAACTGATGGAGCCGCAGATAATTTTCTGACTAAGAGTAAAGAACGATTGTGGATTGCTGAAAACGACAAGATCTCTGAGATCAGGGTATCGAACGCAACAAATCCTGATGTGACGGCTAATTCAAATTCGAGCACTGAGTTCAGCATTAAAGATATTCCCAATCAGATTGTGACCTACCCTGCCCCACTTCTTTTGCCTCTGGAAATGGAAGGTAACCGTACAACCCAGGATATTGAATTTTCGTACCGGTCTAACGTCAAAAATGCCATGGTTCGAAAGCAAGGATTTTACTGGCAACCCAATATCAATCAGGTTGGAAGTTTTTGGTTTACGGTTTTAGCAACAGATAATGAAGGGCGCTCAGACAGTACCCGATTTCTGGTAGATGTTCGTTCATTTAATTCACCGCCCCGATTCAGTCCGGTCAGAAATACCAGCATTGCTGTTAACGAACCTTATGAACTCATTTTCAGTGCAATAGACCCTGATAGTCCGGAACAATCTGTGGTCAGGTTTATCGGTGTTGACATGCCGGATGGAGCTGCCTTAAATGAAAAAACCGGAACCTTTACCTGGACACCATCTGAACGACAACTTGGTGAATCCACATTTAAAGTCATCGCAACGGATAAACTTGGGGCAGCTTCTTCGGTTGAAGTAACCCTGAATGTGCTTGATATCTCCCGGGGAAGTTCTGAGAACGGAAATTAGGCTACATCTGTATTAGAAACTCAGCTCAACTTTAATCGAAGACGTGGACCCAAAGCAATTTCGAACTGAACTTCTGAACTGGT
>JAASTO010000074.1 GCA_021767245.1 Balneolaceae bacterium | reverse complement strand
TGCATTACGGAGCGGAGCACCGTAACGAGACCCAATTAGAGTAACCTTGAAGCGTCCGAAGGTCCTTCAAGCGTTACGGGACTTAGGCCGACACCGAACGCTCCGAGGACCGCTGGACGCTCGGAGGTTCTTTCGATTGAAATACTTCTCCAGGTTCCGCAGCAGAGGGTTGTAGCAAGAATCCAACCATCGGTCTGATGGACTCGAAGCCATCTGACCGAGAAATAGCTTATGGTTATAGTGCGAAAAGATCGATTACCAATAAAAAACCTGCAAAACACCTTACTTATCATTAGCAAGTCCCGCGTTAAAATTTTATCTTTCAAAGCTATTGAAGCCACATAGGAATATTGGTTTCATGCAACGAATTTATCTATGTGCAGAAGGTGACTACAATCACCTTTTTTTATAGCAGGCAACCACAATTTTTAAAATCTGACTCCTTTGGAAACTGAATTATCAGAACGCTCAGTAAGTGTAGACATTCTCATTGATTTCGACGAAAACGGTCGATTGGATTATTCTAAAGCGGATGAACTCGAAACCCGTGAACGCGCTCAGGTACGTGAATACGTACAGAATATCCTAAGAAAAAGAAGTTATCTGGATTTTTTGATCGATGAATTTTCCAGCGTTTCAGTGGCAGAAATGAAACCGGGCTTAAAGAATATTCTCAGGTTATCCATTTATGACATGCTATTCATGGATAGCACGCCTGACTACGCCGCTATTAACGAGGCTGTTGAGATTGCTAAAATGAAACTCGGTTCCAAAACCGGAGACCTGGTTAATGCGATCATGCGCAACCTGCAAAGAGATCGTGAAAATCTTCCTAAACCGGCTTTTAAAGACCGAAACAAGTTAGTTGCTACCACCTTTTCACACCCTGAGTGGATGGTAGCCCGATGGAGAAAACGATTTGGTGAGCGGGAAGCTTTTCAGCTGATGCAGGCTAATAATTCACGCCCTCATTACTATGTCAGAGTAAATAGCCTGCGTACCAAGCCGGAGAATTTTGAGCTTCGAATGGACAAAATGGATGTGATATATGAAGCAAGTGACTGGCTTCCCTATTACTATCGCGTAGAATCGGTTCAACCTTTTATTGAAAAGGGTTTACTTGGAAAAGGTATTTGCCTGGTTCAGGATATTGCCGCAGGTTTTGCGCCTACGATACTGGACCCACAACCCGGCGAAAAAGTGTTTGACCTGTGTGCAGCTCCCGGTACCAAATCAATTATGATGGCTGACCTGATGCAAGCAGAGGGTGAGATCACTTCAGTGGATATATCGACCGAACGCCTGCAAAAACTGGCTGAAAGTGCTCTGAACTATGGTGCTGAAAATATTAAGATTCGCGGTGGGGATGTTCGTGAAGTTAACCTTGGTCTTGCTGATGCCGTACTTCTGGATGCCCCTTGTACCGGAACCGGTGTACTCAGTAAAAGAGCTGATCTTCGCTGGAGACGAGATGAAGAAGGCCTAAAAAATGCCGTTGCTCTACAGGAAGAATTACTGGAAGAAGCTGCCAACATGGTAAAACGTGGTGGCCGACTGGTGTACAGTACCTGCTCCCTGGAACCGGAAGAAAATATGGAACAAATATCTAAGTTCCTTGAGAAGTATGATAACTTTGAGCTGGAGCCATTGGACGATTATTTACCTGAAGAAGTGCTTGCTGAGGATAAACTTTCCTATCAGACTCTTCCTCATAAGCATGGCTGTGACGGTCACTTTGGTGTGCTGTTGAAACGAGTGAAATAATTAACCACGGAGGGCACAGAGTGACACTGAGTATGAGTAGGTTCGCTCAAAACTCTAGTGCCTTATGTAACGTTATTTTCTAAATATACTATCTAATGATACTTTTGGATGAGCTTACTGATAAAGTGATTGGTTCAGCCATTCGGGTTCATAAAGAACTTGGCCCCGGCTTGTTGGAATCTGCTTACCAAGAGTGCTTATTTTATGTTTTGAGAAAAGACGGTCTACTGGTCGAAAAAGAAAAGCCTATTCCAATTAAATTTGAAGACGTGGAACTTGACTGTGGCTACAGGATCGACCTCTTGGTTGAAAAAAGATTAGTACTTGAACTGAAAGCAGTTGAAAATCTAAATAAAGTTCATTTTGCCCAAGTTCTCAGCTATCTGAAACTAGGAAATTTTCCACTTGGGTTGCTTCTAAACTTCAACGTTTCGTTGATGAAAAATGGCATTAAAAGAGTAATTAATTAATAATTCTACCACTCTGTGCACCTCAGTGCCCTCTGTGGTTAAAAACATTGTTGACTTGAGTAAAGAAATTCCCGCACAATACGACGCCTCCAAAGTTGAGGATAAATGGTATCAGCATTGGATGGAGAATAATTATTTCCATTCTGAGCCGGATGACCGAGAATCTTTTACCGTGGTCATCCCTCCTCCCAACGTTACGGGTGTGCTACACATGGGACACATGCTCAACAACACCATTCAAGATGTGTTGGTAAGAAGAGCTCGCATGCAGGGCTACAATGCCTGCTGGGTGCCCGGAACCGACCACGCCTCTATTGCTACTGAGGCTAAAGTGGTTCGAAGACTTCGTGAAAAAGGCATAAAAAAAAGTGATCTCGGAAGGGATGAATTTCTGGAACACGCCTGGGAGTGGACACACGAGCATGGCGGCATCATTCTTGAGCAACTCAAGAAGTTAGGTGCCAGCTGTGATTGGGACCGTACTAATTTCACCATGGATCCCGAATACTCGGAGAGTGTGATCGATGTATTCATAGATCTTTTTGAGAAAGGAAAGATCTACCGCGGTGCGAGAATGATCAACTGGGATCCGGCTGCCAAAACAGCTCTGAGTGATGAAGAGGTTATCCACAAGGAAGTCAACTCCAAACTGTATCACATTAAGTATAAGATCGTTGGTGAGGATGATTACGTAACAATTGCCACTACCCGACCCGAGACCCTACTTGGGGATACTGCGGTCTGTATAAATCCTGAGGATGAACGTTTCACACACCTTCACGGGAAGAAGGTCATAGTTCCTTTGGTAGATCGTGAAGTACCGATCATTCAGGATGATTATGTGGACATGGAATTTGGAACCGGTTGCCTGAAGGTAACTCCGGCTCATGATGAGAATGACTACAATCTCGGTCAAAAGCACAACCTTGAAACCATCAACATGCTTAATGAAGATGGAACGGTCAGTGAAGACGGTGAGCTTTATATCGGGATGGACCGCTTTGAGGTTCGAAAACAAATAGCCAAGGATCTGGAAGAAGCCGGACTCCTGCTGAAAGTAGAAGATTATAAGAACAAAGTCGGTTATTCGGAACGAACCGATGTAGTGATCGAACCGCGACTATCCCTGCAGTGGTGGGTTTCCATGAAAGAGCTGGCACAGCCGGCCCTTGAGAATGTCATGGATGATACGGTTGAATTTCACCCTGCTAAATTCAAGAATACCTATCGCCACTGGATGGAGAATGTACGTGACTGGTGTATCTCCCGTCAGCTTTGGTGGGGACACCGGATCCCTGCTTATTATTATGGTGAAGGCGATGACGAGTTTGTAGTGGCTAAAACAGAAGAGGAAGCCCTAACAAAAGCACAGGAAAAGTCAGGCAATAAAGATCTTACAGCATCGGACCTCCGTCAGGATGAAGATGTGCTCGATACCTGGTTCTCTTCCTGGTTATGGCCGATCTCTGTATTTGATCCAAAATATATCGGGGAATATCAGGAGCGGGAACCGAACAAGGAATTAGATTATTACTACCCGACCAAAGACCTTGTTACAGCCCCTGAGATCATGTTCTTCTGGGTTGCCAGAATGATCATTGCCGGTTATGAGTACATGGACGACAAACCGTTCGATAATGTGTACTACACCGGTATTGTGCGCGATAAAAAAGGCCGTAAAATGAGCAAGAGCCTCGGAAATTCTCCGGATCCGATCGAATTGATCAGCAAGTATGGTGCGGATGGAATTCGCATGGGAATGCTCTTTGCCACTCCTGCCGGAAACGACTTACCTTTTGATGAAAAGCTGTGTGAGCAAGGCCGGAATTTCAGTAACAAGATCTGGAATGCCTTCCGGTTCCTCACTATGAACATGGAAGATGGTGTGGATTACGAGCCAACAACTAAGATCAATGAAGAGGATATTTCCGATCGGTGGATGGCGGCCCGCATTCAGGAAACCATTGCCGGGGTGAATGAAGATTTTGATAACTACAAGCTGAATGATGCCATCAAGAAGATCTACTCACTCATCTGGGATGACTTCTGTGACTGGTACATTGAGTTAGCTAAACCTGAGGAATATGGACAAAATATTCCGAAGGAAAAACTAAACACCGCACTTGGTTTTTTTGAGCAGCTGATGAAGCTCCTCCATCCTTTCATGCCATTCATTAGTGAAGAGATCTGGCAGCATATTCAGGAGCGTTCCACTGAAGAAGCCTTGTTGGTTACTGAATGGCCCAAAGTGGATGAATCCCTGATGAGTAAAGATGATATTCAAACCTTTGCGGTTCTTCAGGAAATGGTGTCATCACTCAGAAATATCCGTTCTGAGGTCAACGTATCGCCAAAAGAGGAATTAAGCGTTTTCATCAACACGAAAGACGAATCGACCGCTCAATCAATTTTAGCGAACCGAATTGTACTGGAAAAACTGGAAAGTATTTCAAGTCTTGAAGTAGGCACACGGGTTGAAAAGCCCAAGGTTTACTCCTCCTCTATGGTAGATGGAAATGAGATCTATGTACCGCTGGAAGGACTCGTGGATTTTGAGAAAGAGCGAGAGCGTATCCAAAAAGAGATTGACCGGCTGGAAGGTTTCCTGAAAGGCATAAACGGGAAGTTGAATAATGCCGGCTTTGTAAATAATGCTCCGGAAGCCGTCGTTGAAAAAGAGAAGAAAAAGAAAGCGGACACCGAAGAAAGCCTTGAAAAACTTAAGGATCAGCTTAAGGATTTTGAAAGTTGAGTTGGAGGAAATCAGACTTGACAGCCCCACTCACATCCCCCTGAAAAATCAGCACGCTGATTTTTCAGTCCCTCTTCAAAGAGGGAATTATCCCTAGTGGATTTTAGATGTAGTATCGACCTGTTAGTTTTGATCATTTTAAATCTTAGTATCAAAATAATTCTCCCTTTGAAGGGAGACCGCTTTGTTGCTTCAGCAACCAAAGCAGAGGGATGTGTGTCGGAAATAAATTTAACTTATGAGTTGTAAAACCCACTTCCGTTCTCCATTAGAGTGGTAAATTATATTTTATGAAAACATTTTCACTTCCATCTGAAGAACCCAAAGGCCGGCCTGATTTTTTGGCTTCATTGAATAAACAGCAGAAACAGGCGGTAACCCATACCGACGGTCCCCTGCTGATCGTAGCCGGAGCCGGTTCAGGAAAAACACGGGTTCTGACCTACCGAATTGCTTATTTACTGCAACAATATAAAGCCGCACCCGAGCAGATCCTGGCCCTGACCTTTACCAATAAGGCCGCTCGTGAAATGAAAGAGCGAATCCGAAATCTGATCGGTGATAAAGCCGCTAAATTGTGGATGGGTACCTTCCACTCTATTTTTTCAAAGATCCTGAGGTTTGAAGCCGATAAGATCGGCTATGGATCCGATTTCACCATTTATGATTCCAATGACTCCCAAACGGTGGTTAAGCAGATCCTGCAGGAATTGAATTTTGATCCTAAGGAGATCAAGCCCAAAACCATCCACAACAAGATCAGTGATTCAAAAAATCAGCTGATCACTGCCGATACCTTTCAGGAAAAGTTCATCAGCAGTACGCTGGATGATATTACCGCGCGGGTGTATAAGATCTATAATAAACGGCTCAAGCAAAGTAATGCCATGGATTTTGACGACCTGTTGGTGAAGCCGATCGAGTTGTTCCAAAAACATCCGGAGATCCTTGAGAAATATCAGGATCGGTTCAAATATATCCTGATCGATGAGTATCAGGATACTAATCATGCACAGTACAAAGTCACCAGAATGCTGGCCGATAAGTACGAAAATATTTGTGTGGTTGGGGATGATGCTCAGAGTATCTATTCGTTCAGAGGCGCTGATATCTCTAACATTCTGAACTTCAAGGAAGATTATGAAAACGCCACACAGGTGCCATTAGAGCAAAATTACCGATCCACCAAAGCCATTCTGCAATGCGCCGATTCCATCATCAAGCAAAACACCAAACAGCTCGATAAAACCCTGTGGACCGAACAGGATTACGGAGAGCGTATTACCCTTCTCGAGAATTTCGATGAACGCGATGAAGCTAATCGTATCGCCAGTCACATTCAAAACCTGAAGATGCGAGAGGGATATAAAAACAACGAATTTGCGATTCTCTACCGCACCAATTATCAGTCGAGGGTGTTTGAAGAGGCTTTGAGACGAAAGGATCTGACCTATCAGTTGGTGGGCGGACTCTCTTTCTACCAACGTAAAGAGATCAAAGATGTGCTGGCCTATCTGACCCTTCTGGTGAATCCACACGATGAAACCAATCTTTTAAGGATCATCAATGAGCCGAGTCGGGGAATCGGTAATAAATCCATTCAGGATCTGATAAAACAGGCACGGGAAGAAGGTTCATCTATTTGGACTATTATTCAGAATGTTGAACAGCTTGATGTGTACAAGCCGGCTAAAGCCCGGGTGCGTGAATTTGTGGATATGATCAACAATCTGCGGCACAACCTTGAAAACGGAGACACTCTGACCGATACCACCCGATCTGTTCTTGAACAGTCCGGCTACATGCGGGCATTGGTGGAAGAGAATTCCCATGAATCCATGATGCGGCGTGATAACATCATAGAACTTCAGAATGCCATCTCCTATTTCGAAAAAGGAAAGTCTAAAGCTTCATTAAGTGCCTTTTTACAGGAAATAAGCCTCATTACGGATCAGGATAAATTTGATGAAAATAAACCGGCCATCACCTTAATGACCGTACACGCTTCCAAGGGACTCGAATTCCCTGTCGTCTTTATTGTAGGGCTTGAGGAAAATCTTTTCCCAATGGGAGCACGGAATAATTTCGATGTGGATATAGAAGAAGAACGCCGATTATTTTATGTGGCAATTACCCGGGCTGAACAACGTTTGTACTTCAGTCACTGCAGAAGCCGTTTTAAATTTGGTGAAGAAACCCGGCAAGCACGCTCCAGATTTTTGGATGAAGTGGACCCTGGTGTGGTTCAAACAGAAACAGGTGCCACCATCTCCCAAAAGAAAGATCGGTTCAATAATAACAGTAATTCCGGTTCCTCAAATTATGAAGTAGAATACGACTGGAAACAAGACCAAACGAAAAAAACGTATAAATCCCCATCTGCCACGATTCACTATGATTATGAGGAAGGTGAGGATCCGTTTCAGGTTGGCGTTCATGTTTTGCACAAAAAATTTGGTCCCGGTAAGATCATTTCAAGAACGGGATCGGGCACAGATGCAAAAGTTGTTGTATTTTTCAAGAACAGAGGACAAAAGAAACTCATGCTAAAGGCGGCTCCTCTTCAGGTAATAGATTAGTTATTTTTTCAGCGAAGGAAGGTTAAATGAAGCAGGTCTTAACAGCACTGCTTATTATGTTATCAGGATATACCCTGGGTTTGGCCCAGCCTGTTCTAACTCCCCTAAACATGGCTTTAGGAGGTGGCGGAAGTACCTATATCACGGATTTCAATGCAAATTTCTACAATCCCGCTAACCTTTTGATACTTGATAAGGACAGAACGTTTACCGTAGGTCTCGGTGTCTCCGGTGTTTATGCTGATCAATTGATCAATCATAAATCGATCACTACTCAATTTGATCACATCAAAGAACATTTCGAGATTTACCGGCCCGGATCCCTTAACATTGAAGATACCCAGAGACAGCATATTATAGATAATAATTACCCGGGTCGTTCAACCCTTTCAAGTAATAGGGTCCGGTCAGATATCACACTTGCAGGAGTGAAATGGCATCGCAACGACCGCTCTTATGCCATTGCTTTGAGAAGCCGAACTTCCAGTTCCTATAAGGTCGGGCTTGGGTGGTATGATCCTGAATTTAAAACGAATGGAGAGGGGCAAGATATAGTCGATCGATCACTCATATATCGCAGACAAAGCATGTATGAGATTTCATTTGGATACTCAGAATCCTTTGATTTTTTAACCGGATTAACCTCACGGCTTGATAACTTTATAATTGGTATTGCTCCAAAAGTGATCATTGGTACCGAATACGAAAATGCCGAATGGAATAACGAGTACCGGTCGGTTAATAACACCTCTGTTGAACGTTTAGAAAGCTTTTACTACAGTGCCACAGGGGAACAAGCAAAAGCAACCGAACGGTATTTAAATGGTAATACGATTAGACAGTCGAATCAGGTTTTTTCTGAAGATCCTTTTGATATAAATGGGGTCGGTGCCGGACTCGATATCGGAGTAACTTATTTGGTTTCACTGGGTAATGACCTCTCCGCCATTCGAAGAGACGGTCAGCCAACCAGACGCTCACTAAGACTGTCATTCGCTATGACCGATATTGGATTGGTTTCATACTTTACTGACGACCTCTCGATTTCAACCCCGTCTGATACCACACAAAATGCGATACTCCCATCCACCACTGCCAATGAATCCTTCAACGGGTCAAAAGGTCAATATCTTCATTTTATAGATATGTTCGGTGAGTCCGACCCATTTAGCATGAGCCCTACGCCTGATGATAATACCTTCTCTACCCTGTTACCCATGGCTATTCACGGTGGCGCCCTGCTTGAAATTAACCGACTCAAACTGATGGCGGATGTCAGCGTTGGCCTCACCAACAACGCCTTCAACTCAACAAAGTTGATTTCTTCTTTTGGAATGGAACTGCGGCCATTTTCTTTTTTACCGCTGCGTGGTGGAGTCAGGTTTGAAGCACAAAGACCGGATTTCATAAGTGCCGGTACCGCATTAGAGAGCGAGCGATTCGACATTTCCATTGCGGCTATGTTTAAACCCAACTCCCTGTCAGAGCAACCTTCTTTAACCGGAGGCGTGGTTTCCGCACTGCGAATTCATTTTTAAAGACTGACACTTTGCCCTACTTTCCTGACAGGCAGCGGGTATATATGACGGTTTGTTTCCATGCCATAAAATGGCTTTGTATTTGCCTAATGAATAAAAACAAAAAAATCTTTTTTAGAATAAACAACCTATGAAACAACGTTTTGAGCTATTTCAAAATTTGAGTGATTCTGACGACAATTTCGATGATTTTGAACAGGCAATACCGTTAATGTCAGAGGAAGAGGAAAGAGAGCTCAATGAAGCTGAAATTCCTGAATCACTCCCTATTTTACCCCTGAAAAACACTGTACTGTTCCCTGGTGTTGTTGTACCCATTACCGTTGGCAGAGATCGTTCTTTGGCACTGGTGAAAGAAGCCTATGAAGGCGACAAGATCATTGGTGTGGTAACACAAAAGAATGAGGATATAGAAGAACCGGAATATAAAGATCTTCATACAGTTGGAACCGTTGCCCAGATACTTAAATTGATCAAAATGCCTGATGGCAGTAAAAGTATTGTCATCCAGGGTAAATCCAATTTCAAGGTGAAGGATTTCACTCAAAGTAATCCCTACTTCAAGGCTGATGTAGAACCTTATCCTAAGGAAGTGGATATCGAGGGGGTTGAACTAGATGCTTCTGTTCGCAATATTAAGGAAACGGCGGCTAAGATCATCAATATGTCTCCGAACATTCCTTCAGAAGCCTCCATTGCTGTTGATAATATTAACAGCCCAACCTTCCTGTTAAACTTCATCTCCTCTAATCTGAACGTTTCGGTAAATGAAAAGCAGACCCTGCTTGAGATCCGAAAGTTCTCAGAGAATTTGGATAAAGTCATGGAATTCCTTGAGAAGGAAGTTCAGGTTCTGGATATGAGTGAGAAGATCCGGACAAAAGTAAAATCTGATATTGACGATCAACAGAGGGAATTCTACCTACGCCAGCAAATGAAAGCGATTCAGGAAGAACTGGGTGAAGATGCCGAGCAGCAGGATATTGAAAAACTGCGAGAGCGTCTGGCCAAAAAGAAATTACCCAAAGAAGTCCGTGAAACTGCTGAAAAGGAATTACAACGTCTGGAAATGACCCCAAGTGCCTCTCCTAATTATGGAATCATATACAGCTATGTGGAATGGATCCTCGACCTGCCGTGGAATGAGTTTTCCAAGGATAAGCTGGATCTTGAATTTGCCCGTAAAGTGCTGGATGAGGACCACTATGGCCTGGAAAAAGTCAAAAAACGAATTATTGAATACCTGGCTGTATTGAAACTGAAGAAAGACATGAAGGCTCCTATCCTTTGTTTCTATGGACCTCCGGGTGTTGGTAAGACCTCACTCGGCAAATCCATTGCAAGAGCCTTGAATCGTGAATTTGAGCGATTTAGCCTGGGTGGTATCCGAGATGAGGCAGAAGTACGTGGACACCGTAGAACATACATCGGTGCCCTTCCGGGACGAATCATCCGATCCATGAAAAAAGCAGGGAAAGGGAATCCTGTGATCATGCTGGATGAGATCGATAAAGTTGGAGCGGATTATCGTGGTGACCCCACATCTGCCCTGCTGGAAGTGCTGGATCCTGAACAGAATGATACATTCACTGATAATTACCTGGAGCTGGAATATGATCTTTCCAAGGTCATGTTCATTGCTACGGCAAACTCTTTGGATACCATTCCGGCTCCTCTACGCGACCGCATGGAAATAATCAACATCAGTGGTTACACGCTTGAGGAAAAAACACAGATCGCTAAGAAATATCTCATCCCTAAACAGGTAGAGGAAAACGGGCTGAAAGAAAATCAGATCACGATCTCTGATGAAGCCATTGAACGTCTTATTGATCAATATACCCGCGAATCCGGTGTAAGAAATCTCGAACGTCAGATCGCAGGTGTGTGTCGTGGTGTTGCAGCAAAGATCGCATCAAACGAGATCGAGAAATTCGATGTGGGTGTGGATGATGTTGAGGAATTTCTTGGAAAACGTAAATTCTTCAGTGATGCCGCCGAACGTACCACCGTTCCCGGCGTAGCCACCGGTATGGCCTGGACTCCTTATGGAGGTGACATCCTGTTCATTGAGGCAAGTGTCTC
>JAASTO010000073.1 GCA_021767245.1 Balneolaceae bacterium | reverse complement strand
TTCAATGGGAACAGTTGTAGGGTAGCCCATAGAGCCACAGCTGCTGCCCCTGCCCGTGAACACTCCAGGCTAATTTCCCCAAGATGCAGATCTTCGGAAGTGAAATAGGTGTAGGGGGAATTATGTTTGTAAAATTTGCCAACCGCTGGGTCTTTAAAGAGCACGCAACCACATCCATAGGGCTGAAGACCATGCTTATGTGGGTCAACTACAATACTGTCGGCTTCCTGCATAAGCTGCCAGGAGGTGCCGTCAATGAGATTCGAATTCATCAAGGTTCTGAAAAAGCCTCCATAAGCCGCATCAATGTGAATACGAATACCGTGTTCCCTAGCCCATGGCAGTATCTGATCGAGAGGTTCAACTTCGCCAAGGCCGGTCGTGCCAAGTGTGACGACCATCGTGCCTATTTGATCTGGATCAAGAGCATCAAGATCAAAATAGCCGTCTTCAGAGACCGGTACCTTAATTCCTTCAACCCGTAACACAGAACACATGCGTTCGTGTGTGTAATGGGACTGATCCGAAAAGGCGATCTTCTTATCCGGATGAGACTCACGGGCGATCCACAAAGCCTCAAGGTTGGCTATAGTGCCACTGGCAGTCAGATGACCCAGATAGGTATCTCCGTATCCAAAAAAATCAGCAAGTTCAGCGACGGCTTCTTTTTCCATTTCTGACGATGGCGGTCCACCATCCAGTGCGTGATTATTTGGATTGATGGACATAGCCATTGCATAGGCTGCCCAGGATAGTGGATGAGGTGGTTTGAGCATTTGCCCCGCATAAACGGGATGTTCAAACGGGTAATTCCCTTTAAGCCGCTGAGTTAATTGGTCAAAGACTTTGGCAGCCTTTTCGTCAGAAACCTGTAGAGTTTCATCAGGTTTCCAGGCACCATAAGAGTTGATCCACTCTTTAAGCGATCTAAGACCGGTTTTTAGAGACTTTTGTGCTTGTGAATCCATCAGTAAAGGTTAACAGAGATTCCTGCAGAAAGCACTTGTTTCAGCTGAATTTCACGTGAGAAATCGTTGTCGTATCTAAGCTCGAATTGAAATGAAGCACTGATCAGGCTATTGATCTTTCCAACCAACTCATTTCCCCAAACCACATCGGTTTCATCGAAAGGGATCAGGAAATTAGTGAACGTTTCGACAGCACTGGTATATAGGATATTTTCAAATACCTCTTTCTCATAATATATGCCGGTCGTTAAACCACCCTCAGATCTGAAATTCTCTCCGGGATCCAGGCCATATGCAGGAGCCAGTTCATCTTCTGTTACAAAGGTTTGTTTGAGTCCTAGACCAACCTCAAATATGATAGCAGGTGCCGGTTTGTAGGAAAGCCCCATGCTTTCTGATAGATAACCCGGAGCCATAAAGCTTGAGATTCGAACATCAGCTACATTTGGGTCAGCTGAGTACTCAAAACCGTCATCGAACTGGGTCCTAAACACAATAGTAGCGTAGCTCGAAAGCGTTCCGTCTTCCCTGAACTGATAGTTGAACCTATTGGAAATAGCGATAAGGTCATCGGTTTTGCGTACGCCTTCATCTTTAACTTTAGATTGGCCGTATTTCAGATTTGTTCTGAAACCGTAACTAAATTGATCTTTTTTATACATCAGTGTAAATACGGATGAAGCTGTTCCGCTCAGGGTACTAACACCACCCTGAGACCAATTGTTGTAAGCAGCCTGTGAGCCGTTCAGGTTTGCAACCCAGGTTTGAGTCCAGCCAATCAGGCTATCAGGTATAGATATGTTTTGAGCCTTAGCTTGTGTGCTGAAAACCACAAGGAGAGAAAGGATGATTAGTTTATGGGGCGTGCTATTCATGATTGTTATATCGTTAGTTTTTGAAAAGAACCGCTTCTTTTAATTTTGAATCTTTGAGCATTACTTCAATGTGTTCCCCGGGTTTTGTTGGCACGGTCATACCGGTCAGGTCTGCAGATAACGGGTATTTTCGGTGCCCCCGATCAATCAAAACTGCGATCCTGATAGATTTTGGATCATGGATCGAAGCTACAGCTGATAGTGCTTCAAACATGGTTTTACCTGAAAAGATAACATCATCCACAAGTATCACTTGTTTGTCACTGCAGTCCGGCAAGGCATTTCCAGGGTTATTATCCGCAATGTTATAATTATGGACGGTCACGTTTTTCTCAATGATCGCAGAAATATCAGTAGCGATCTCTTTGGCTGTTATAAAACCCCGTTCATTCAGTCCGATAATAACCAGATCTTCCCCGGTAGATGATTTTTCCAATATCTGAATTGCCAGCCGTTTTAATGTGCGAGCAATTCTCGCCCGGTCCATCAAAGTAAATTGTTTGCTCATAGTCTGTTTTTTAGATTGAACCAAAGGTAATGTTTTCTGTACTTAGTGTTAAAATCATTGTCAAAAATATGCAGAGAAATTATTACCTTAACAGTGTTAACCATAACCGAAATAAGGGAGAGGTATGAGAAAAGGAATTGGAACATTATTAGTTGGGATGACAGCCTTTGCCGGAGGTGTTTTGGCCGGCTTGGTGTTTTCGCCCAAAAGTGGACGAGAAAACATTAAGTGGGTAAAAGATCAAAGTGAAGATACCAGGCACTGGCTTGAAGCAACCGGTCGAAAGCTCAAAGAGGACAGTGAAAAAAGAATTGACCGTTTTTCTGAAGGGATCAAAAAATCCATGAAAGATTCTCTACCTGATCTTTATGAAGCCACAAAAGATCTGGATTTTTCAGAAGATGAGGAGATAGAAGAGATCACCAAACATGGTTAATGCGGGTTTCCAATATTCGGAAGCTTTTCTTCAGTGGATCTGGGGAAATGGGTTGTTTGATACTAAAGGTTTGAGAACCGAGTGTGGCAAAGAAGTGCATATCCTTGATCCGGGAGGGCTTAATGCCACGGATGGACCCGATTTTAAGTTTGCTAAAATTGTTATTGACGATCTGGTTTGGCATGGTGATGTTGAATTACATCTGAAGGCTAACGATTGGTATAACCATAATCATCACCTTGATGCTAACTATAACAACGTGTTTTTACATGTGTTTGCAAACGGAAAAGCCAGCGAAGTAAAAACAAAAAACGGTAGCAAGCCATACCTACTCAATTTAGGGAGGTATCTCTCCTCGAACTTAAAGGTCTTTCTGCAAAGCTTTGAGAATCAGTCGGAATTACCTTGTTCGGGAAATGTTAATTTTATTTCTAAAGAAGTATTTCGGGAGCAACTGGATAAAGCACATTCAGAATACCTGGAAAAGAAGGCTGATGATATTCTCGCTTTGTATGATCCGGACATGGTGCCTTCAAAAGCCTGGAAAAAAGCACTGATCCTTTCAGTGTGGGATGGTCTGGGAATCACGCACAACCGGGCAGCGATGAAAGTTACCGGAGAAAGATTGCTTGCAACCTGGAGTGGCGAGCGAATCGATTTGGGGATCGATCTTGCCATGAGGGAGGCAAGGATAAATGGAAGTTCCAACCTGATCTGGAACTTAAAGGGGGTGAGGCCTGCAAATCATCCAAAAATAAGGATCAAACAAGCGGTTCAGATATCATATGAAATATTAAACACACCCTTTGAGGCCTTTCTGAGTAAGGATGGCAGTCAAATCGACCTGTGGGATGAATGGGGTAAACGCTACAAATTAGAGCGCTCATCCAGAATGAAGATCTTATTCGGGACCGTTTATCTGCCATCCCTCTATGTGTTAGGAATGTTGTTTGCTCATAACACTTTGAAGGCGGAAGTTCGCACATCCTGGAAAGAACTTAAAACGCCAATTCCACAATCATTGCTGAAAAAATTTAATACACTGCCGTTGAATGAAAAATATTATAGCAGGAAATTAGGTTCTATCCATCAATTAAAATCATATTGCAGGCCCAGAAGGTGTTCAGAATGTTTTGTTTTAAAAAATGCGATTCAGTCTTGATTGCTTTTAAAGTGATTTCTATCTTTGGAGTCTGTCAATGACATGAAATGCCCGGTCGTCTAATGGCAGGACAGCTGGTTTTGGTCCAGTCAGTGGGGGTTCGAATCCTCCCCGGGCAACAACATTTATGAAAGGATGACTGTAAAGCCATCCTTTTTGTTTATTGATCAATAATTGGAAGATCATATCTTCACAAATAACCTGAATCGAAAGCCTGCAAAGTGGACACTCCCCTGGCGATATTTTCCGGCACAAGTAACCCGGCTTTAGCAAGAGCAATTGCTGAAGAGTATGGGGCATCATTAGGTGATGTAACCATAAAGAAGTTTTCTGACGGCGAGCAATACGTTAAGTATGAGCAAAGCATCAGGGGGGAAGATATCTTTGTGATTCAATCAACTCCTCCTCCCGGTGATAACATCATCGAGTTGTTGTTACTGCTTGATGCTGCAAAGCGGGCTTCTGTTAAGCGAGTTACTGCGGTTATTCCATATTTTGGATATGCCCGGCAGGACAGAAAGGATCAACCCAGGGTGTCTATCGGATCAAAACTGATGGCGAACCTGTTGGTACAGGCCGGTGCAGATCGAATTCTTACAATGGATCTGCATGCAGCACAGATACAAGGCTTTTTTGATATCCCGCTGGATCACTTATACGCCAGCAGGGCTTTTATTGATCACTTTACCTCAAACCCGATCGACAATCTGGTGGTAGTTGCACCGGATGTTGGTAGTCTGAAAATGGCAAGGGCTTATTCCAAAAAACTGGATGCAACCCTGGCCTTTATTGACAAAAGGAGGCCAAAAGCCAATGAATCAGAGATTATGAATCTGATTGGTGAGGTAGAAGGAAAAAATGTGTTAATCGTCGATGATCTGATCGACACTGCCGGAACACTAACAAATGCGGCTTCAGCTCTTAAGGAAAGAGGAGCTTTGAGCATCAAAGCTATTTGTACACATCCGATCTTATCGGGACCGGCATTTCAGCGAATCGAAGATTCGCCAATTGATGAGTTGTTAGTAACTGATACTGTTCAGCTGCGCCAGCCTTCCGACAAAATCAAGGTATTGAGCGTTGCGAACATCTTTGCTGAGGCTATACAACGTATTCACACTAACGACACTATCAGTGCATTGTTTGATAATTAATGATTAAGGTAAACGCATTATGGCATACCCAGAATTAGTAAAACTTGAAGGAACAATCAGAGAGACCAGTAAGCAAGCCAATAAGGCGCTTCGCGAAGAACTACGTGTTCCTGCAGTACTCTATGGACCGGAAGTTGAAGAGAATATCCATTTTTCTGTAGATGAACTGGAATTAGAAAAGATTCTCAGAAAACCACAGACCAAGCTTCAGGAACTTACCGTGGATGGTAAGACCTATAAAACACTCCTGAAAAGGACGGAATTTGATCCTGTTACGGATCGCATTGTTCATGCCGATTTTTATGTGCTTGCTGACAAGCATAAGGTAACACTCAGGGTACCGATCAAAATTACCGGTAACGCAAAAGGCGTTGTTGAAAATGGTGGTCGTGTGTTCAAACCCATGAATTTTGTGAGAATTCGTGTACTTCCTGAGGCTATTCCGGCAGAATTTGAATTAGACATCACACCACTGCAAATTGGACAGTCTCTGCATATCTCAGACCTGGATTTGGAAGGAATTATTCCTCTGGATGATATGAGCAGAACCATCGTGACCATTCGTCCTCCAAAAGGAGCCGACTTCCTCGAAAACCTTGTATCCGGTGTTACGGATGAGGCTGCTGAAGAAGAAGTGGCTGATGGAGAAGCGGTTGCAGAAGGCGAAGAAGTGGCTGAAGGAGAAGCTGCTGAAGGCGCAGAAGGTGATGAAGAAGAATCAACTGAGGAATAAATCCAAAGTTAGTCACTAACATAAACGTGTTCCGAAAACCATGTCCATTATTGTAGGATTAGGAAATATTGGACAAGAATATGATGGAACACGCCACAATATAGGTTTTGAAGTTGTTGATGCATTAGCTGAGACACTTTCTATTACATTTGGCCCGGGTGACGGGCCTTTTGTGGTTGCAGAGGGCAGGCACAGAGGCAGAAATGTTATTCTGATCAAACCCACCACATATATGAACCGAAGTGGGTTGGCTGTGCGAAAAGCTCTTTCAACATATAAAACTGATATAGATCATTGCCTGATCGTTTATGACGACCTTAACCTGGATGTAGGGGATGTCAGGCTAAAGGCTACAGGCAGTGCCGGTGGCCATAATGGTATACAAAACATCATTGATCTGTTGGGGAGCCGTGATTTTCCCCGCTTACGTTTTGGGATCGGAAATGATTTCCCAAGAGGAAAACAAGTTGATTTTGTGTTATCACCATTTAAAAAAACAGATCAGAAGTATTTAGAAGAAGGCTTACAAAAAGCCCATGATGCCTCACTTTATTTTGTGCGTGAAGGCATTCAGAAAACAATGAATCAATTTAATTAACCATAGGTCTCTTAACCGACTTATTGAACTTAAACTACGTAACGGGAAACAATGGATAACATAATCTATTTTATACCGGTGGCTGGAGTGATCGCACTTCTGTACACCATATTTAAAACATCCTGGGTATCAAAACAGGAAATCGGAACAGAACGCATGGAGCGTATCAGTAAAAGTATTGCCAGCGGTGCTATGGCATTCCTGAAAGCTGAATACCGTGTACTTTCAGTATTTGTACTGGTTGTAGCCGTGATACTTGCTTTCAGTGCTGACCCCACAACTTCCAGCTGGATGGTTGCCATTTCTTTTGTTGTAGGTGCCATTTGTTCAGGTCTTGCCGGTTTTATCGGGATGAAAGTTGCTACAAAAGCAAATGTCAGGACAACACATGCTGCACGTACAAGCCTTGGTAAAGGTCTTGAGGTTGCATTTGCCGGTGGATCCGTAATGGGACTTGGCGTTGTTGGTCTTGGTGTGCTTGGACTGAGTTTGTTATTCATTATTTTTGGTAATGTTTTTGGACTTGAAGGTGCCGGAGCCGTTAATAAAGTATTAGCCGTTGTAACCGGGTTTTCTTTTGGCGCTTCCTCCATTGCACTTTTCGCACGTGTAGGTGGTGGTATTTATACCAAAGCGGCTGACGTTGGAGCTGACCTTGTAGGTAAAGTTGAAGCTGGAATTCCGGAAGACCATCCCTTAAATCCTGCTACTATTGCAGATAATGTTGGTGATAACGTTGGTGACGTTGCCGGTATGGGTGCTGATCTATTTGAATCTTATGTAGGTTCAATTATTGGTACCATGGTATTGGGTGCTGCTTTTATTGCAGGTGCTACGGTTGACGGAGCCGTTTGGTCCGATGCTTTTAACGGACTTTCTGCAGTGATGCTTCCGCTTGTTCTTGCGGGTGTTGGAATTTTGACATCTATTCTTGGAACATTCTTTGTACGTGTAAAAGAAGGTGGTGATCCTCAAAAAGCACTTAACATTGGTGAATTTATATCAGCTGCTGTTATGTTGATTGCTTCATTCTTCATAATCACCTGGATGCTTCCTGAAACATGGACTTTTAACGGTGAATCGTATAGCAGTATGGGAGTCTTTTGGGCTACCATTTTTGGTTTAGCTGCCGGACTTGGTATTGGTTTAATTACCGAACACTACACAGGAACCGGAACTAAGCCGGTTTGGTCCATTGTGAAGCAGTCTGTTACAGGATCTGCAACAAATATTATCGCCGGACTTGGTGTAGGTATGATCTCAACAGCGATCCCAATACTTATTATTGCTGTTGCAATTATCGGTGCATACGAATTTGCCGGATTATACGGTATTGCGATCGCAGCTGTTGGAATGCTTTCTAACACTGGTATACAGCTGGCTGTTGATGCATACGGCCCTATTTCAGATAATGCCGGTGGAATTGCTGAGATGGCAGAACTTCCCGGTGAAGTGCGTGAGCGTACAGATAAGTTGGATGCAGTGGGTAACACAACCGCTGCTATCGGTAAAGGTTTTGCGATCGGTTCTGCTGCTTTAACCGCACTTGCTTTGTTCGCAGCATTCATTACCGCTTTTGAAGCTGTAAACCCTGGAGTAGAGGTATTGATCAGTGTAACTAATCCTTCAGTAATGGCTTCCTTATTTGTGGGAGCTATGCTTCCATTCCTTTTCTCTGCATTATCAATGAATGCAGTAGGCCGTGCGGCAATGAGCATGATCGAGGAAGTACGTCGTCAATTCCGTGATATTCCTGAGTTGACCAAAGCACTTGCTGCTATGAACAGAAATGAAGGCAAGAAATTAGCTGACTGGTCTGACGAAGATCGTAATACATTTGAAGCTGCCGACGGTAAAGCTGAATATGAGAAATGTGTTGAGATCTCAACTCAAGCTTCTATTCGTGAGATGGTAGTTCCAGGACTGTTAGCCGTAATTGTTCCCGTTCTGTTCGGCTTTGTTCCAGGTTTTATTAGCGATAGCCCAACACTTGGTGCTGAAATGCTGGGTGGTCTGCTTGCAGGTGTAACCTCTGCAGGTGTTCTTATGGCACTCTTCCAGTCTAATGCCGGTGGTGCCTGGGATAACGCCAAGAAGATGATCGAGGAAGGCGTGACCATCGACGGTGTTGAGTATGGAAAAGGCTCTGAGCCACACAAAGCCGGTGTTGTTGGTGATACGGTTGGTGATCCTTTCAAGGATACTTCCGGTCCTTCACTGAACATCCTGCTTAAGCTGATGTCAGTAGTAGCTCTTGTAATTGCTACTATGATCTAAAGCTTAGTCAGCTAAAAATTTAAACCCCGTGCATATTTTATGGACGGGGTTTTTTTATGCTTTTAATATCTGAAGAGTGTGTTCCAAAAAGCTTCGCTATAATTAAAAGCTAACCAACCAAAAGAGAGAACACCAAAACCAAGCGCAACCCAGGTATAGGTCTCTACTTCCTCAAAGCCATATCGGAAGATCCTGATCCCTGCTAATCCAAAAAAGGTAAACCCAAAAAGCAGACCGGATAGGCCACTTATCCGTTTTCTTTTCTGATTCCTTTTATGTTCTTCCTCTGAGGGTATATTTATTATCATGGTACAAAATTATATCCCACATCTTTCCCTTCCCGCAGCCTCACGATGCATCGTGAGGCTGCGGGAAGGGAATAAGGTAATTTTAAAACACAGCATTTTTTCAGCTACAAAAGAACCTTTTAAACCTGAAATACATTATAATTGATACAATCGCAATAAAAAAGGAGTACCATTATGGCAGCTAAGAAAATATTGATGATCGTTGGAGACTATGGAGAAGATCTTGAGATCATGGTGCCGTTTCAGGCATTACAAATGGTAGGACATGAAGTGCACGCCGTTTGTCCGGATAAGAAGAAGGGAGACACCTGCCCCACTGCCGTGCATGATTTTGTGGGTGACCAAACCTATAAAGAACTGCAAGGGCATAATTTCACGCTCAACTATGATTTTGATAAAGCCAATCCTGAGGATTACGATGCCTTAGTATTACCGGGAGGGAGAGCTCCAGAATATCTCAGATTGAATGATGAAGTGGTGTCTAAGGTCAAACATTTTTTGAATGAGGATAAACCGATCGCCGCCATTTGCCACGGCCTACAGATATTTGCCAGAACCGGTGGGATAGAAGGGAAAACACTGACCGCTTATCCGGCTTGTGGTCCTGAAATGGAGGCCTGTGGGGCTAATTATAAAGAAGTACAGCCAACAGAAGCCGTAGTTGATGGTAACCTCGTAACCTCACCGGCATGGCCCGGACATCAAAAATGGCTGGCCGAGTTCCTGAAGGTATTAGGAACCGAGATCAAGCATAATTAGAGAAGAAATAAATTAATGTAGGGACACAAGATCTAGTGTCCCTACATTATTATTAATTACAAATCATTAAACGTCGAAGTCGATGCCCTGAGCCAGTGGTAAAGAATCACCCCAGTTCATGGTATTGGTTTGTCGACGCATGTAAGCTTTCCAAGCATCCGAACCGGATTCACGTCCGCCACCGGTTTCTTTCTCACCACCAAAGGCACCACCAATTTCAGCACCGCTGGTACCAATATTGATATTGGCGATCCCACAATCAGAGCCGCGGGCACTTAGGAAGGTTTCAGCTTCACGCATATTCAATGTAAACATAGCTGAACTGAGTCCTTGTTTTACACCGTTGTGCATGGCAATTGCTTCATCCATGTCTTTGTACTTCATCAGGTAGAGAATTGGTGCAAAGGTTTCTTCCTGAACGATCTCATAATGATTTTCAACTTCCGCTAACGCCGGGCGCACATAAAATCCATCTTCTTCAAGAACGTCGCCACCGTAGATGACTTTACCGCCTTCTCTTTTGATCTCTTTCAGGGCATTTTGCATGTTGTTGATGGCATCCTGATCGATCATTGGCCCAACCAATGTGGTTTCCTCCAAAGGATCACCGATCATGATGTTGTCATAAATATTCATCAGTCGTTCTTTAACCTGATCATATACTGATTCATGGATGATCAAACGGCGTGTGGAAGTACAGCGCTGGCCACAGGTTCCCACAGCTCCAAATACGGTGGCACGGATCGCCATTTCGATATCTGCATGTTCAGAAATGATGATGGCGTTGTTTCCACCGAGTTCAAGGATCGTTTTACCTAATCGGGATGCGACCGTTTTTCCTACCTCTTTACCCATACGGATAGAGCCGGTAGCCGAAATAAGTGGAATACGGGTATCTTCGGTCATCCATTCACCTACCTGACGGTCTCCGGTTACCAGGTTAAATATTCCTTCAGGAAGATCATTTTCCTTCAAAACTTTAGCGACGATCTTCTGAACTGCGACTCCGCAAAGAGGAGTTTTCTCTGAACCTTTCCAGATCATCACGTTACCACAAACGGCAGCGATCATAGCGTTCCAGCTCCAAACGGCAACCGGAAAGTTAAAGGCTGAGATGATTCCAACAATTCCAAGAGGATGCCATTGCTCGTACATTCTGTGTTCAGGACGCTCACTGTGCATGGTCTTACCGTAAAGCATACGCGACTGACCTACTGCAAAATCACAGATGTCGATCATTTCCTGAACTTCACCCAAGCCTTCCTGATAGATCTTACCCATCTCATAGGTAACAAGTTTTCCCAGTGGTTCTTTGTATTCCCGTAATTTTTGTCCGATCTGACGAACGATCTCTCCACGCTGGGGAGCAGGCATGTTACTCCAAACCTGATAGGCTTTTTGAGCTTCTTCAACCACGTGGTCATATTGTTCTCTTGACGTGAC
>JAASTO010000072.1 GCA_021767245.1 Balneolaceae bacterium | reverse complement strand
GTGGCAGCCTGAACTCAGGCCACTCAGACCTGAAGTTGCTGCTGAACCACGTTTCCCTCCTGTACCTCTCGTGCGACCGTTCGAACTTCCGAGGCGGTATTTGGATTATATAAGTCAAGAAACTGAAGAGTAATAACTTAAAACGCACGGCATGAGTAGCTGGACCCTCAAATCTACCCCCCCACATGACTGGTTCCTTTGCCTCGATGTGGAATCCTATTTTGATCACGAACATGATCCTGAAAAGATCTTTGAGGAGGGATTTACCCGCCCTATTCCCATCGGAGATACGGATGTAATCGTCACGGTTTTTTTTAACGGTGATCCGGAGAATCCTGAATTTCATATGGAATCGCAGGAAAACCTGACCAAAGATGAAATTGAGTTAGCCAACCAAAGCCTGGCTAAGATACTGGGTACCAAAATGGATCTTCGCCCACTTTATGATCAGGCTAAAGATGATTCCGTTCTTGGCGATAAACTGATGGATCTCTATGGATTGAAACGCATGACCCGAGCCAATCTTTTTGAAGACATCCTATACCGTATCGTACAGATGCAGATGAATCACAAGCCCACCGCCAAGAAGATGATGTTTCAGATCAGGGAGGCTTACGGCACGGCCCTGATGCTGGGCAAGCAGTCTTTGCCCGCCTGGCCACGACCCCATCAACTCATGAAGGCGGATCCGGCTAACATTCGAAAACTGGGTCCTACCCTTCGCAAGGGGCAATACCTGGTTGGGCTGGCCAATGATATCGTAGCCGGAAATGTGGATATGGATCACCTGATGGAATGTGACCCACAGGAATTCTATGATATCATCACGAATATTAAAGGGATCGGGCCTACCTCCGGGCAGGACCTGATGATGATGCGTGGCCGAACCGATGCTATCTTTCCTTCGAATAAGAAGGCTGGAGAGGAAAAAGGCCTGCGGAGATGGATCATTTATTCCTATGGAGAAGATCCTCACAACACCTCAGAAGAACGCTTTCAGGAACTGATCAGAAACTGGAAAGGCTACGAAGCTGCCGCCCTGGAATTTCTGTACGTGAATTATGTGCTGAAGGAAAAGGAAGAAAAGGCTAAGAAATAATTCGGCTTTGCAGACTTTTTTGAGGAAGCAGGAGCTTCCGGGATTTCGTCTCCAAGCAGGAGCTTGGGGGCGAGTTTATTGTTATTCAGTAATCTTATTCTGTTTCTGAAACCGGATTGGTGAATAAGGCGAAAGTCACATCATTCAGCCGCACACCCAGATGATCATCATCAATATGAGTCAACATACTTTCTTTGGGCAAATGTACCACATTTCTGACAATTCCCTCCTCATTTACCACTAACCACATTTCAGTTTTAGCATCTATGTTTGATTTCAGCCAGAAATTACCTTCATTGTAGATCATTTTATCTGCCGGGGCTTTGACTTCCGGCAGGGCTTCTTTAATCGCTTTCCACTGTTCCTCCATGTCATAACTTGCTTCCATGGAATCCAGTTCTGTTGTTGAGATCTCCTCGGTTGGTAAGTTTAGCGGAATCGAATTCAGAGTATCGAAATCAGCATTAATTTCTGCGATCAGATCAGAACCTGTATCATATGTAAAGAGCGAACTATTTCTAAAATCATAGCTTATAATATTGCCCGGTGCATAAGGCACTTTTGAAGCACCCATAACATTTCCATCGATCTTCAGCAAAGCATATGGCTGTGCATTCAGCGCCAAGACTTCACCAAGGGTATTATTTTCAGAATTGAACTGTACCAGATTGATCTGCCTTTGCTTGCTTTCATCCCATAAATATTCTGATGATGACATTTGCAACAGATACTCATTTTCTTCATCCATTGGGAACACTTTCAGTATGCCATTTGACTCATACTCCTTGGGAATAATATCAGATACATGGTCAAACTCCTTATTATAAGTAAGGATCTTGTCATTTTTCTGATCATAGGTATAAACATTACCCGCGCTATCTTTTGTGAAAAAATAGGCATCCTGGATCTCACCCGGTCCCCGTCCTGAACGTACATGCTTTACGTATTCTCCGTTGTCACTGAATACCACAATGGCCGGTAACTGTCGATCGGCAAATACTATATTCCCATTCTCCAGAACTACGCTCTCATAGCCTAGATGGGAAAAGTACAGATCTCCGGCGTGATTAATGGACCATATCTGCTTTGGGTTCAAAGCCTCAATATCTTCAATGGTTAGGGGTTTTGGTTCAGCTGTCTGACCGGAGCACCCCATCAGCAGGCCGGTACAGATCATACCGAGCCCCATCATCATTCGATTTTTAAGATATCCCATTGTATCCCTTACAAAGATTCATATTTCAGCACAGTATAGCAGATAATTAATGGAAGAAAAAGCTAAGAAGTAGTTCGTTCGGATTTGCAGACTTTATGGAAGCAGGAGCTTGGTGACGAATCAATATCAGCTAACCTAAAGTCTCTTTTTTCTGAATTCAAATATGAACTTGAGAATGATCAAAAAGGCTGTGATCGGGAAGATGCCCCAGATCATGATCATTTCCATCGTCTCTTTGAACGGGTGCTGCATAGCCAGAAACACCAGGTAAGTCAGATAAGCAGCATAGTAGAACAAAAACCCGGATGCTTCTTTCCTTCCCAGCTCTTTACCCGGCCAGAAAAGAGGTAGACACGCGACAGCCACGATCAGCATAATAGGCAGATCCAGTTTTATAGCTTCCGGAGAAACGTCGATGGCACCGGGTGCGATCAATACCGTTAAACTCAGAGTTAAAAGAATATTGTAGAGGTTACTCCCCATCACGTTGGCAACGGCTGTATCGGAATCCCCGTGCCTGACCGCAGCTACTGAAGTGGCAACTTCCGGTAGGGAAGTACCAATGGATACGATGGTCAGTCCAATGATAAGTTCTGAAATACCCAGAATACCGGCAATTTCCACGGCAGAGGCCACCATCCAGCGAGAACCTAATACAATGAGTACCAGCCCGGCCAGAAGCATCAGAATATATTTCCCATAGAAAAAAGTGGTTATCGGTTCATCCAGTTTCACCTCTTCTTCTGCCTTTTTTCGCTTATTGTTCTTTCTGTCTTTCTGAATCTGGAAGTACATAAAAATGGAATACAATATCAGACCCATAAATATGATCCCCCCGTCCAGTGGACTTAACAATCCATCCATCGCCAAAACGAAAAGCAACGTACTTGCGATGATCACCATCGGAACATCCACCTTGATGATACGATTGGTGATCTTTAGGGGTTGAACGAGTCCTGCAATACCAAGTATAAGCAGTATATTCGCGATATTACTTCCCAGTATATTACCAAGCACCAGGTCCGGCTTGCCGTCTACAGCAGCCTGTAAACTGATGGCAAGTTCAGGAGCACCGGTTGCGAATGCCACCACAGTGAGCCCCATCACCACCGGCGATACGCTCCATGCAGCTCCAAATTTGTCAACCGCCCTCAAAAATAATTCAGCTCCTCCGATCAGAATAGCCAGCCCAACGATGAATAAAAGTACAGTCATTCCTGTGTTTGTTTTTAAAAATTCAGCGGCCTAAAACTATCACAAATTACGCTGGAAATGAATTGAAAATCGCCGCCCTGTAAAAGTTTATTGTGATCGAGTCCAAAATCTGAAGTTTTGATTCAATTCTATATATTGAAGGCCATCCACTAACTAAATGTTAAAGTATGAAATTACGATCGCTACTATTTACTCTCCTTTTCGCCCTGATGACCGCCTCTTCGGCATATGCTCAAAGAACCATCATTCATGCAGGTACGCTTATTGACGGCCGATCGGATGAAGCCCGGGAACAGGTCAGTATCATCATTGAAAACGACAAAATCACCGGTATTCAAAACGGATACATCAATGGTAATAGTAATGACGAGGTCATTGATCTGAAAAACAAAACCGTACTTCCTGGACTTATCGACCTCCACGTTCACCTGGAGAGCGAGACCAATCCCATGAAATACATGGAAGCATTCACCTTTAACGAGGCTGATTTTGCCATGCGTTCCACGGCTTATGCCAAACGCACCCTTATGGCGGGCTTCACGACCGTTCGTGAACTGGGAGGTTCGGGCGTGAATATCTCGTTGCGTGATGCCATCAATCAGGGATTTGTGGATGGACCACGTGTCATTACAGTGGGAAAAAGTATTGCTACCACCGGTGGACATGCAGACCCCACTAACGGGTGGAAAAATACACTGATGGGTTCTCCAGGTCCTGAAGACGGCGTCATTAACGGTGTGGCAGAAGCCCGTGAAGCCGTTCGTCAACGCTACAAAAATGGAGCTGATCACATCAAGATCACCGCAACGGGTGGAGTTTTGAGTGTGGCAAAATCTGGTGATGCCGCTCAATTCTTTGATGATGAACTGAATGCCATCGTCGAAACTGCCAATGAATACAGCATGCATGTGGCCGCACATGCCCATGGCACCGAAGGAATGAAACGAGCCGTTGAAGCCGGAGTTTTAACCATCGAACACGGCACCCACATGACCGAGGAAGTGATGGACCTTATGATCCAAAACGGCACCTATTATGTACCAACCATCTCAGCCGGTAAATGGGTAGCCGAAAAAGCCGAGATCGAGGGATACTATCCTGCACTTGTCGTTCCCAAAGCCAAAGAGATCGGCCCCAAGATCCAGAGTACCTTTGAGAAAGCCTACAAACACGGCGTTAAGATCGCATTTGGAACCGATGCCGGGGTCTTTCCTCATGGTATCAACGGACGTGAATTCCGCTATATGACTGAAGTGGGCATGCCGGTGATGGAAGCCATTCAGAGTGCGACCATAACTGCCGCCACAGTACTTGGCATGGAAGATCAGATCGGTACCATTGAAGCCGGTAAGTATGCCGATATCATCGCGACCGATAAAAATCCACTGGATGATGTAACAACACTCGAGTCAGTTCCTTTTGTAATGAAAGGAGGAAAGGTTTACAAGAAGTAGATCCGGATAAAAGTTTCAGGCAAAGAAGTTATACATGCCATCACGTTCTGTAAAACAGAGACTCATTAAAAAACTGCAGTGGACCTTTCAGGTGGAGGGAATGAATGCCGTCATGTTTTTCGGCATTCTGATCTTCATCAATGCAACCTACGATATTAAGGATCTGATCTTTTTATCATACGGTTTACTGCTCATGTGCTTTATTTTACTTCAGGGCACTTATTACTGGTGGAAAAAACTCTCAGTTCTGGAAGACAAACCTATCTTTCAAAACCGAACCCTGAAACGGTTTCTGAATTTCAAGCGGAAGAATAAGCTGGCTATAGCGTTCATGCCCTTTGTGCTGGTTGCCCAATGGGTCATTTCCGGGCGGACATTAGGCAGTGATAACCTCCTTGGCTGGGCCCTCTTTGCAAATGTATTTGCTGTACTTGAGTACATTAACTATTATCACACTCAGCTGATGTACGATAACCGCTACGATCTGTGGTATTTGTTCCGGCACAAGAAATTAAAGGAAGCTTCTTTGCGAAAAGATCTTCGTGAACAACAAATCTAACCCAGGTACCATGAGCATACTTAGAATTATATTCGCCATTATTCTTCCTCCGCTTGGTGTTTTTCTGACCATAGGGATCAAACCCCATTTCTGGCTCAACATTTTATTGACAATCCTGGGTTTTGTACCCGGTATTGTACACGCAGTATGGATCATCGCTAAGAATGATTAACCTGAACAGACATTAAGCTCTTCAGCCCCGATCTGTTTTATGACTGATCGGGGTTTTTTATTTGGCTGATGTAGAAGTGAACTGCGATGCGTTCTCATAGGCGGTCAAGCTGTTCCACTTCCCAGCGGATCAGGATGACTTTCCGATTATGGTATAAATCATCCATCGCAGATCGGTCTATCGGTGATTCGGTCGTTCAGAAAAAAAGAACCACGATTAACTGATGGACCGATTGATCGATTTGTGAGTTGAACTGACCAAAATGATGCCAATATACGTTGAGAACCCACCTGACCCCTCGTTCCGGTGCTCCGCTCCGGAATGCCCCGCCGAGGCTCTGCCTCAAAACATCTGAGCCTGGGGCATCAATACAACTAATTCTTGACCATAGTTCGGTTGTAAATAAAGCTTATCAGTTGAATAAGCACTAATGCAGAACCTGCGAGTGTCCAAAGATTCTTACCAGTGCATCGTCGCAACGCTCGCAGGTCTTTCGGACGCTGCGAGGTTGCTGGATTATAACATTTGACTAATAGTTTGAGGCCAATAACTGCCGGCCTTCCCGAAGAATATTTGATCGTAATTTTCCGGGCTCAAACGCCCACAGTTAAACGATGTATTTCATATCTTATCAGGAGTAGTTTACTACTGTTTTTTTACGACTCAAAAAGGCTTATTGCTATGACAACCAAAGATCAGGTTCGTGAAGAAGTAACCATCCGATTTGCCGGAGATTCCGGAGATGGGATGCAGCTCACGGGCTCGCTATTCACAAACACCACCGCCCTTCTCGGCAACGACCTCAGAACCCTTCCCGAATTCCCGGCTGAAATTCGCGCCCCGGCCGGCACCGTCCCCGGCGTTTCTTCTTTCCAGCTTCATTTTGGAAGTACGGAGATCATGACTCCGGGTGATGTCTGTGATGTGCTCGTGGTCATGAATTCAGCGGCTCTGAAAGCCAATCTTTCCCTGCTTAAAAAAGGCGGGATCATCATAGCCAATATAGACGGATTTGATAAAAAGAATTTGAATCTCGCCAAATATCCGGAGGGGGAGAATCCGCTGGAAGATGGTTCTCTGGATTCCTACCGCGTGTATGAAGTGGATGTGAGCAGTATGACCAAAGAGGCGCTGTCAGAGACCGACCTCTCATATAAGGAAGTGGACCGCTGCAAAAACATGTTTGTTCTGGGACTTTTGTTCTGGATGTACAACCGTCCGGTGGAGCCGACCATCAAATTCCTGCAAAAGAAATTCGGTAAGGAACCCCGGATCGCTGACGCAAACGTGAACGTGCTGAAGACCGGCTATCATTTTGGAGAAACGGCTGAGATCTTCAGTTCCCGGTATACGGTAGAAGAAGCGGATCTCAAACCCGGCACCTATCGCAATATCACCGGTAATGAATCGACCGTATTGGGCCTGGTTGCAGCCACGCAAAAAAGTGGCCTTCCATTATTTTTCGGCTCCTACCCTATTACCCCGGCTTCCGATATCCTGCACGGACTTTCCCGCCACAAGAATTTTGGAGTCACCACCTTTCAGGCAGAAGATGAGATCGCCGCGGTTTCCTCTGCTATCGGTGCGGCCTTTGGCGGACATATTGGAGTGACGAGTTCCTCCGGTCCCGGTATCGCCCTCAAGGGGGAAGCTATGGGACTGGCCGTCATGCTGGAACTCCCGTTAGTTGTCTTGAATATTCAGCGTGCCGGGCCGTCAACAGGTATGCCCACTAAAACGGAACAGGCGGATCTTTTGCAGGCAATGTACGGCCGTAATGGTGAAAGCCCCATGGTGATCGTTGCGCCTAAATCTCCGGCCGATTGCTTTAACATGGCCTTTGAAGCCTGCCGCATTGCCCTCGAACATATGATCCCGGTCATGTATTTGTCGGACGGCTACCTGGCCAATGGATCCGAACCCTGGAAATTTCCACAAGAAAAAGACCTGAAAGATATCAAGGTACGGTTTGAACCGCCCCGTGAGAACAGTGACGAACCCTTCCTCCCCTACCTTCGGGACGAAAATCACGTTCGTTCCTGGGCTATTCCGGGAACCGAAGGGATCGAGCACCGCGTGGGCGGACTCGAGAAAGAAGATGGAACCGGTAACGTCTCCTACGACCCTGATAACCATGAGAAGATGGTGAAACTGCGTGAGGCCAAGCGAAACAAAGTGGCTGATTTCATCCCCCTTCAGAAGATCGATCAGGGCAACACCACCGGTGAAGTGCTGGTACTTGGCTGGGGATCAACCTATGGAAGTATCCGAACGGCAGTGGGACAGCTTCGGCGTGATGGCATGGATATCTCTCACGCACACCTGAATTATATCAGTCCCTTTCCAAGAAATCTTGAAGAACTGCTGAGGGGATTTGAAAGGGTGATCGTACCCGAGATCAACAACGGGCAACTGGTACGCCTGATCAGAGATGAGTTTCTGATCCCTGCCAAACCGATCAACAAGATCAAAGGCCGGCCCTTTGGCGTGCAGGAACTCAAAGACTCGATCCTGAATATCCTCTCCGAAAAACAAACAGTTACAGAATCATAAGAGAGTCGCTTATCATGACCACAAAAACGAACACAGATACATTAAAAAACGGAAATGCTAACGGATCAAATGGCATTCCGAAGTACAGTTCCAAGGACTTTTCTTCGGATCAGGATGTACGGTGGTGCCCCGGTTGCGGTGATTACACCATCCTGAAGCAGGTACAAAACGTGATGCCTGATATCGGGGTCCTCAAGAAAGATATCGTCTTCATTTCCGGTATCGGTTGTGCCGCCCGTTTCCCCTATTACATGGATACTTTTGGCATGCACTCCATTCACGGAAGAGCCCCGGCCATTGCCACCGGACTGAAAGTTTCCCGCCCTGAGCTCAGCGTCTGGATCATCACCGGAGACGGCGACTCCCTATCCATTGGAGCCAACCATTTTGTGCAGCTGTTGCGCCGTAATGTGGACGTGAACCTGCTGTTGTTCAACAATCAGATCTATGGGCTGACCAAAGGCCAGTATTCCCCAACAGCCCCGGAAGGCACCGTTTCGAAATCGACGCCCTTTGGTTCCATCGACCATCCCTTCAATCCGCTGCAGCTGAGTATGGGGGCTGATGGCACTTTTATAGCCCGGGCCATGGACCGTGATCCCAAGCATCTTCAGAAAATGCTGCTGCGGGCCAGCGAACACAAAGGCACCTCCATGCTGGAGATCCTGCAAAACTGTATCGTATTCAATGACGGAGCCTTTGAGTTATTCACGGATAAGAAATCCCGCCCCCGTGAGACCATTTACGTGGAGCATGGCGAGCCGCTGATATTCGGATCGGAAAATGAGAAAGGCCTTCGCCTGGACGGGCTCACCCCCGAAGTCGTAGAACTGGGTAGTGAGTATTCCAAAGATGACCTTTGGGTACATGATGAAAAAGACAAGACCAAAGCCGATCTGCTTACCCGATTCTTTGAGCATCCGCACAACAGCGAACACCTGAAATTCCCGAGACCCTTTGGCGTGTTATATGACGTGGACCGCCCGACTTATGATGAAGGCGTGACCATACAAAATGCCGAAGCCCTCAAACGCAATAAGCCGGATCTAAATGCCTTACTACAGGGACCGGAAACCTGGGAGGTTAGCTAAACAGCGGCTCCTTCTATACTTTCTTGCAACTGATGCTTAAGGTGTTATCTTTTGTGTAAATAAGATGGGTGTTATCCGGCGACTTTATCCGCCTAATAAGACGGATAACATCCCAATATCACCGAATGATGCGTGTAAATGGCGATTCGTGGATCTTATCCACCGCGTCCTAACAAAACCCTTGTTCGGATAATATTATGTTAGCTGGCTTTTTTTACGAAATGAATATTCACGCAGTCACAAATAAGATTAATGAAGCTGATTTCTTCTTTGAGAAGTTAAAGCACTCTTCAACTGAACCAATAAATAGGTCTGAAACAGAATATTATTTGAGTGCATTTTTGTCTGCTGCCAGAAGCTTCACATTGGTCCTTCAAAAAATGTGCAGAAATAACAATGAGTTTAATGGCTTTGAGCATTGGTATGAAAAACAAAAAGAGAAATTTCAGATTTACGAGTTTTCTACCTATTTCGTAGAATTCAGAAACATTGCTCTTAAAGAAGGTGTCTCTGAGTTAACTGGAGGGACAATTTATACAAATGAAAAAGGAGAAATGGTCTCTGAAATCTATTTGTCTCATAACTCAGATAAATTTAAAACTATCAAAATACCAGACAACTTTTTAGAAGAGTCATTTAACTACCTGCAAATTCTCGTTTCAATATACTGGGATTTTCTTGTTGAGTTTGGAGAAAAAATTGATCCCTGGCGTATTCATACGATAAATTTCCTTAAGAAAAACAAAGACTATCAACATGATTTAATTTACTCAAGAATTGAAGACTTTGATGGAGAACTTGCCAAAGAAAAGAAAACGAACAAACTGTTTTCTAATTCTAAACCACATAAAACAGTTGATCAATTATTCGAAAAATATTTAAAAATAAATCGCTTTTAATACATCTTATTTGGGAGACACCATGAAAATTAAACTACTTCTTTTGTCATTGATGCTAACAGGTTGTGTGTCAATGTCTATTCCTCAATTTCAGAATGTTACAACTTACAGACAGGGAAAAATTCCAGAAATTAATCAAGAAAGTTCCACGGATGTAGGAAGTACTATTTATACAGAATTTGACTATCAGGAAATAGAAGCAATCAGATTAACAGAAAGTGTAAAAAGCTCAATGGCTGAAATTCCCGCAAGTACCTCACTTACTTCTATGACAATGGATGGAGTTCTTGTTTATCAACCTTATGGCACAGTTAATTTTCCTGGAATTCTTTTAAGTGATCAAAATGAAGATGGGAAATTAGATCGGATTAAAGACATTTCGAGTATGAATAGCAGTTGGAGAAATTTACAACCTGAAGTTGCCTATGAAGATGCCGAAAGTATACCAACGCAATCAGGTGGATTTAAACTTGAATTGGTTTATCAAGGGCTTACTGATAATCAGATCAAAGTCTTATATAGAGAATACAATAACAACATTGCAAGACCAGCCTTTACTCAAAATGTTGAATATGAATTAGATGATAACGGTGAGGGACTTATTGCTTTCAAGGGTGCGAGAATTGAAGTTTTGGAAGCCTCTTCTACTGAAATTAGATATCGAGTAATTAAGGGTTTTGAAAATTAATTCGAAAGCCAGCCAGCTAACAAAGCAAATTAAGCGGACGCGGATGAAGCTTGGCTACCAAATTTCCTGTAAATTCATTTTGTGACTTTTACTAAAATTCAATTTCCGCGCCGCTTATTTGCCAGATCGTTAGCCTACCTAAAACTAAATCGTCACTTGTTACTTTTTATGGTATTGCATATAATACCATATGTCAATTTATCAAATTGTATTAGATACCAATATTATCTATTCAGCACTTCGGTCAAGACGGGGTGCTTCATATCGACTGTTAT
>JAASTO010000283.1 GCA_021767245.1 Balneolaceae bacterium | reverse complement strand
TAGATCACATCCCCAATGTCGAACGTCTCGGTTTCGCTGGCCATTTTTGAATGAAAGACCACATGCAGTAACAGATCCCCGATCTCTTTTTTGAACTCCTCATAGTCTTTGTTGTCGAGGGCTTCAATGGCCTCATAGGCCTCCTCGATCAAATTATCTTTGATGGATTCGTGGGTTTGTTTTCGGTCCCAAGGGCATTCTTTCCTGAGAATGGCTACCAGTTCAACGAGGTCTTCAAAGTTTCGGGTGGGCTTCATGCTAAAATGTGTAGTGTTAAAGGTTCGATTTTCAAGCACTCTTAAATTTAACACTTAACATTGAGCAATGAACGCTCATTAAGTTTTTTTCTTCTTTTTTTGAGCCGCAGGGAACAGAATGTTGTTCAGTATAAGTCGGTATCCGGGACTGTTGGGGTGCAGGGCCAGGTCAGTGGGAGGGTCGTTCACCCGATGCGTATAGTCTTCTGGATCATGACCGGCATAAAAGGTAAAAGTTCCATTTCCGTAGTTACCGTGCAGGTATTTAACCTGATCACGACCGGGAGCTTCACCAAGAATAACAGCTGATGATTTTACTTTATCCTTTTGAAAAGCAGTGGTCTGCCCATAGAAACCTCGAACACTGCTCACATGGTTTTGTGTGAGCATGGTTGGAACCGGATCCCATTTGGCTGAAAATTCAAATAGTGTAAAGAAATCAAGGGATTGATCTACCTGGTTAATTGAAACCGGAACATCAATATCGGCATGTTCATACTCAGATGGATTGGTCTTTAACTGAAAATTCTCGAAGGCAAAGGTCTTGCTGAAGTCGAGTTTTTCCTGTGCATTTGGATCGGCGGGGTCCCCGTCAAATTGTTCAGGGGCTATGTCAACACCCTCGGCAGCTAAGGCAATGTCAAAGGTATCGGTTCCTGAACACATGGCAAACAGGAAGCCGCCGTTACCGACATATCGTTTAATGGTACGTGCCACTTCTTTTTTTTGCTCGCTTACGGATGAAAAACCCAGTTTTTCGGCCATGGCCTCCATTTGTTTTACCTGGGCTATATACCAGGGCATGCTTTTATAACTGGCCCAGAATTTTCCGTATTGTCCCGTAAAATCCTCGTGGTGAAGATGCAGCCAATCGTATTCATCCAATTTACCTTCCAGTACTTCAGTGTCCCAGATCTTATCATACTCTACTTCGGCATAGGTTAGTGCCAGGGTTACGGCATCATCCCAGGGTAGGGCTTGATCAGGGGTATAAACGGCGATCTTTGGGGCTTTTTCAAGTGGCACTACCGCAGTATTACTGCTGTTACTTTCAACCTCAGAAATGATACGATTTACCTCGGCCGAACTAAGGGTCTCAAAAGAAACATTACGTAACCTGCTTTTACGGATGATATCATTTTCAGCCTGTACCAAGAAACTGCCTCCGCGATAGTTCAGTAACCACTGAGCAGAATAACCATCCACAATATGGTTGAATACCACACCATAGGCTTTAAGATGATTCGTTTGTGAAGCATCCATACTTACAAGTATGTGTTGTTGAGCCTGAACATACATGAACGGTGCTATGCAAAACAGAATGATTGAAATGATCTTGGTCTTCATAATCTCTCAGGAGTTTTTGGAAGTCGAAAATTCAGTCAGTTTTTCACGGGCATATGGAGCATAAAAGCCGGTAGGATAGGATAATATCAACTCCTCAAATATATCTTCCGCGGGTTGAACCGAAAGCTGAGTGGAATCACCTAATCTTTCAGAAAGGAGGGCTTTTTCCCAAAGCAGTTTCTCCTTTACAGGTGACTCCGATCCGGCGGTTAAAAAGTTATTCAACGCCGTGTATTTATCCCCATCCGGGATATAAGGAGACTGTACATAAAATAGGATGGCGTCGTCTTTAAGTGCGTAAAATTCCGGGTCAGTAATGATGTCTGAAAAGATCTCAGCTCCCTGTCTTGTTTTTCCATTATTGTCTAAAAACACAGCTTCAGCAAATGTTTTAAGGTTAGAACCGGTAGTATCGATGGACAGTCCATCTTGTAGCCAAAGCCTTAATGCCAGCGCATCATTGGCATAAAATGAGGTGTTGTTACGTCCAAGGGTTTTGAGCTGAATGGTAGCAAATTCAAAATCACCGGCGTAAAAATCCGTCAATGCCAGGAAATATCGTGTCTTTTCTGCGATCTCACCGATCTCTGCCATCTTATTGGAACGGGTAAGCTGTATCCTGGCCTGGGGGAATTCCTTTTTACTTAGGTGGATCCTTCCTTCAAGATAGGGGATCTCAGGTTGTTCAACTGTACCTGAGGTGGATTTAAGCTTTTCCAGTGATCGTTCAGCGGTTTCCAGATCGAAAATATGATCCAAAGATAATTCAGCCTTCTTTAGAAAAACATGACTCATTCGGCTATAACTGTTCGTCTCTGTTTCGATGGAATCCAGCATGGCCATCGATAAATTATACAGGCTGTCACTATTGGCCTGGCGCTCGAGACTGAAATCATCCAGGTATTTTGCCCACCGCGAGTAGGTTTCTGAGAGTTCTTCAAGACTTCGCCACCTTAATTCACCAAAGGTGTTATCCGTATAAAATGAAAAGGCGTTAATGGCGAGTTCAAATTCATTGTTTTCCACAAGTTGCCTGCCAAGGTTGAAGACTGAATAGTTGTAGCTGTTTGAACGGTTTTC
>JAASTO010000282.1 GCA_021767245.1 Balneolaceae bacterium | reverse complement strand
AGGAGACACAAGGGTATCTTTGATCAAGAAGTGGATATTCATAGTTCCAACTTCCTCAATATACTTGTGCTCTTTGGCATCCAGCCATAAAACTTGTGTGTAACCGTCGGCTTTGGCTTTTTTGGCAGGCAAAAAACTTCCTGCGTAGTTACCGGCTGCTTTGGCTTCTCCGGTTCCACCCTCAACGGCACGTACATATTCATCGGTTGTGGTCAGTGAAACGGGATTGAATCCCTCTGCGTAGTATGCCCCTACCGGTGAGGTGATGATCTGATAGGTAAACTTATCAGATGAACGGGCAGCCAGCAGATCGTCGGAGGCAAAAATGAACGGACGGATATACAAGGCCGTACCGGCTTTCTTTGGGATCCACTTACGATCCAGCTTAATAAGGGTTTCAAGGGCTTCGATAAATGTCTCATAATCCGTTTCGGGAATGCACATTCTGCGGCATGAATTATTGAACCGCTGATGGTGCACGTCCGGTCTGAATATATGAACGGTATTTTCATCTACATAAAAGGCTTTCATGCCCTCAAAAACGGCCTGACCATAATGTAAGACGTTGGTTGCCGGAGTGATCTGAAATGGCTCATATGGTTTAATGAGCGGCTCACCCCACTTTCCATCCGCATAGACCATCTCAAACATGTGGTCCGAGAATTTTCGGCCGAAAACGAGGTTGTTAAAATCGACTTCGTTGATTCGGCTTTCTGTAACTGGTTTTACGGTAATTCGGGTATTCTCTATTGTCTCGTTCATCATGATATTAAAATAACACCTTTCGAAATAAATTACAGTTTTGGGTCTGTTAATTATTGTTTAACCATGCATTAACCCGTACTCTGCATGGCTGCAGCTATTCCATTTATATTCAGGAACAGCACCTCAGTCAGTTCTTCTTTCTGGGACTGAGTTTCGGCTTTTCTCCATCGTTTTAATAATTCTGCCTGAATAAAATTCAGGGGATAAGTAAACGGATTTCTGAATGATATTGAATTCTGAATGACCTTATTGTGATCCAGAATATGCTCATATCCGGTTACTTGTGTAATTGTTTTTTCGGCACCCTCAAATTTACTTACAAGCAGGTTATGAAATTGTGATGGTTTATAGTTATAAAGATCTGACGTTGGTAAATGCGTCCTCGCCATTTCGCGCTGCGAGTTATTCAACACCGTACGGAAAAAAGTCCATTCTTTATGCCATTTTTGTAACACTTGCATTCCATGTTCATGGTTGTCTATTGCCGACTCAATACCGTCTGCTATACCGTACCAACCGGGTGTGTTGTAACGCACCTGTGTCCACGCAAACACCCAGGGAATGGCGCGAAGGGTATCAAAGGTCATCTCGTCAGAAGAACCCCTGGAAACCGGTCGTGATGCGATCGGCAGCTTACCAATGTGCTCTATCGGAGTAATATCAGAATACCAGTCCCAAAAATCGGGATCATCGATCAGTTCACGATAGGCTTTCATGGATGTTTCAGCAATTTCCTCAATAATAGCCCTTTCATTTTCCTTTCCGGAAAGATACCCAGTCGCTTCATCATGCTGAGCCATGGTGACGGTAGCCATGGCATTCACGATCTGCTCGAGGTGCCGGTGCGTTATGGATGGCAACATATAGCGAAAGGAGATCACCTCTCCCTGCTCCGTGAACCGGATCCTGCCATTATTTGCTACCGCAGGCATGGCTACAATGGCCTGATTGGACTGACCACCACCACGCCCTACGGTTCCGCCCCGGCCATGGAATAACCTAAAATCCACCTCATGCTTACGGCACACAGACCCAAGCTCATACTGCGCCTTATCCAATGCCCAGTTGGCCATCCAGTAACCCCCGTCTTTGTTGCTGTCAGAATACCCAAGCATGATCTCCTGAAAGTTATCTCGCGATTCCAGGTATTTTGAGAACAGATCGTGTGCATACATCTGCTCCATCAAGCCCGCACTCTTTTCAAGGTCCTCAATGGTCTCAAAAAGTGGAACCACATCGATCTGACTTTCCACGTCTCCCTGTCTGTAACTCCACAGGCCGTTCTCTTTGGCTATCAACATCACTTCAAGCATATCGCTGATGCCGTGGGTCATACTGATTATGTAGCTTCCGAAAATATCCGGGTTGAGGGCAAGCATGTCACGGATCTCCTCAAACACCGTCATCACTTTGGCTGCCACCTCCGACCGGTCACTTTTCACGGGACTCAGTGGCCGTGGGTTCTTCAATTCTTTAACCAGGATCTCGATCTTTTCATCTTCACTCAGCGCACTGTATTCGGGCAGTACATTGGCCTGAGCCAATAACTCCTCAACCGTATCTTCATGTAAACTGCTGTGCTGTCGGATGTCGAGGGAGCTCAGATGAAATCCAAATGTCTTTGCCCGTATGATCATATCCTGTAACCTCCCCTGTTCCGAAAGTCCTGACAGTCCATTTTTCACCAGGCTCTCTTTAATGATCTCAAGGTCTTCAATGAAATCTCGCTGGGTATAGGTTTGAGCCGATCGAATGACCTCCTGTTTATCTTCGGAAAGCTTACTGATCAAAAACCGGATCTTGTGCATCATGTGGGTCACCTTACGGCGATACATTTCATGCTTATACCGGCGTTCGTACCGTTCGGATAGCGGAAATTCCTGCTCATCCTTCTTAACGGACGCTTCCAGTTCTTTGGAGATCTTTGCTTGT
>JAASTO010000281.1 GCA_021767245.1 Balneolaceae bacterium | reverse complement strand
TTTATAATAATGAAGGAAAGTTAGTGCAAAAATTAGGGAATGAAGGAAGAGGTCCCGGCGAATTAATGGTGCCCATGTCCATTGCATCAAATAATACCGGAGATTTTATTGTTACTGATATTGGTAACGCTAAGATTTCTGTGTGGAATAATAATGGGGATTTAATAAGAGAAATGTCCACTCCTGATAATGCACACATGTATGCCCAATCGCGGAGTTTTCAAAGTAATTCATCTGATTTGTTTTATTGGACTATAAGTCCTGATCCTTCATCCGGGTTTGATAAAATCAGAATTCACAAAATTGATACCCGTCTTGAAGATGCTGAATTATATTTTTCAATTAATGAAAATTCAGAAAATGAGATGTATGAGTTTATTTCTGGCTGGGGAACTTGGGATGTTTCAGAGAATGGAGATATAATTACAGTTGGTAAAACTCCTGATTATCATTTGTATAAATTTGGAATAAAAGATAACACATTGGAACAATTTGGAAATCCTTTCGATCCTGTTGTGCGTACCCAAAAAGAAAACAAAATAAGAATTGAAAATGCTAAAAGGGTATCAAGTCAAGCTGCTTCGTTGCTTTCAAATTCTAACGATGAAAAACCAGTTTTTCAAAACATTGAAATTGATGATAAGAATTTTATTTGGGCTCATCGCAGTAAGGTCTATGGGGAAGCAGAAGAAATAGATATTTATTCAATTGAAGGTGAATTTATAACAACAGTTACCCTTCCTCAAAGTAAGGATGAGTATAGGTTAATGGATATTAGAAATAATGAAGTACTATTTAGAGTTACACGGGATGATGGCAGGCATTCTTTGGTAGTCTATGAAATCGATTATTCCGGATGATAAAATTTACTTATACGTTATCGTATCCGTTTCACCTTCAGTGTTCGACATCTTTGCTTTATAGTAGATCTTGGAATTGGCCGGCACGCTTTTGGTCAGCCACACATTGCCGCCAATGATACTGCCGGGGCCAACCACGGTATCGCCCCCAAGGATCGTGGCACCGGAATAGATCACTACGTTATCTTGAATGGTTGGGTGGCGTTTTATTTTAGCGTCCTCTTTTCTGACACTCAACCCACCAAGGGTCACACCCTGATAGATCTTAACGTTTGAACCGATCTTCGTAGTTTCTCCGATCACCACTCCTGTACCGTGATCAATGCAGAAATGGTCCCCGATCTCGGCACCCGGGTGAATATCAATGCCTGTTTGCCGGTGGGCGAATTCTGAGATGATCCTTGGGATGAGGTTGACCCCAAGTTTTAGTAATTCATGAGCGATCCTGTGAGCGGCAATGGCGTAAAAGCCGGGATATGTCCGGATGATCTCACCCTTACTTTTGGCTGCCGGATCACCCGCATAGATGGCTTCAACATCCTCGATCAGAGCTTTACGAATGTGGGGCAGTTTGTTGAAAAACATATCCTCGAGCCCGCTTCGCTCACTTTGCACGCATTCACTGTTTTGATCGAGGATCGTCCGAAGTTCGGATTTACATTTCTTTAACGAATCTCTTACCGCCCGTTCATCAGATAAGCGATTGCGGGAAAATTCAGGAAAGAGCATGCTCATCAAATGCTCAAAAAAGGAGATTACCATTTCGGGCGGTGGACATTTGGACACATCACGATGTGCCTGAGCCAGTTCTTTAACAAAGGTATTGAAATCATTCACGGCTTATGATCCGGTATTTGTTTGAGGTTCATCAGGCTAACACAAAATAAGCCTCAGTAAGTTCATAATATTGAAAATGTAGGTTCAGCCCAACGATTTATTTAAAGATCGGATCCGGTTCAACCCTAAAGAAAAACAAAGGCTTTAGCGGGTTCATTGAATAGTTTTTCTATCCGGTTTAGAAAAAAATAGAAACATTGAAAACACGATGCCGTAGAGGCAATCAAAACCAATTCAATTTCACAAGAATTATCATGGCAAAGCAAAAACGAAAAACATGGATCTGGGTTGTAACTTTAACGGTGATCGTACTGGGTGGCGGTGGCTTTTATTACAGTTACAGCAATGATTCGGAAGATGCTCAGGAACAGGAACAACCACATGTTACAGCAGAGATCGGCACGATCGTAGAAAAAGCACTGGCTGTTGGAACCATTGAGCCGGAAAATGAGATCGCGGTAAAATCAAAACTATCGGGAGTGGTAAGCAGGCTGTATGCGGAAGCCGGTGATTACGTGAAGAAGGGAGACCCGCTGATCGAAGTCAGTCCGGACCCGACGCCTTTGGAACTGGCTGAGGCCAAACGCAGCCTGGAGCGTATCGAGATCGAGGAAGAGAATATTAAAAAAGAACTGGATCGGATGAGTCAGCTTTTAGAGCGAGAGTTGGTAGCTCAGCAGGAATATGACCAGCTGAAAGAGCGGCACAGTGATGTGTTGGTTCGAAAGCAGATCGCCAACGAGCGTTTGCAGCTATTGGAATCCGGCCGTATCAAAATGGGAGATGTGCTGATCGAGTCAGTGATACGCGCCCCGATCGACGGGTATATCCTGGAAGAACTGGTGGATGTGGGAGAGCCCGTGGTTCCATTGACTTCCTATCAGGCCGGTACACCGCTTATGACCATTGCTGAAATGGAAAATTTATTGTTCAAAGGCACAGTGGATGAGATCGATATCGGGAAAGTTGAGATCGGCATGCCTGTGGATATCAAGATCGGGGCC
>JAASTO010000280.1 GCA_021767245.1 Balneolaceae bacterium | reverse complement strand
GGAAAGAACAGGTCGCGAACGTGCGTATAGTTGGCGGCCATTCTGCCGATCGGGTCATATTTTTGATAATCGATCTTATCGTTTTCCAGGTACACTTCATCTTTGATATGGTAACAAACGAGTTCCCCGATGATCTGATTGAAGTTACCGATATCCAGTACTTTGTGAAGTTTGCATTCCATGCTGATCGGGGCTTCCAATACACGGGGTGAGGTCACTAATTCACTTTTGGCAACAGTTAGGCCTGCTTTTTCAAATTCACTGACGTCTTTAGGATACACCGTGCTGCAATGGTGCATCTGATCAGCAAGTCCGGCAGAGGTCATATTGATCACAAAATCTCCGGTTTCCCTGATGTTAGAAAGCGTGTCTTTATCACCTGCCTTACCAACATTCTTACCAGGCCCGCTGGAGATAATGAACATCAGCGGTTCAGTGGAAACGATATTGAAGTAACTGTATGGGGCAAGATTTGGAATACCGCTCTTACCTACCGAAGATACCCAGGCAATAGGTCGTGGCACCACCGTTCCTTTTACCAGTTTTTCAATATCATATTCTGAGAATTTTGACTTTTCGATGATCACTTTTTGAAACGTTTCAGGTTAATGGTCAGGCCAAAGGTAGCCATTTTTTTAATGCAAGCAAGGCACAGCTTAGCGGGCTTTAAAGAAATCCATCACCTCATCTGCTGATCTTGTATTCAGAACCCGGTCTTTACCATATTTTCCTTTTCGGGCGATCCGAACCCCATACTGAATGTCGTCAATGCCCTCAATGGTATGGGCGTCCGGATTGATGGAAGTTATCATCCCTACTTCACGGGCTTTGTTTCCAAAACGCCAGTCTATATCTAATCTGTAAGGGTTGGCATTGATCTCTATCGCTGTGTTGTGTTCTGCAGCTAACGCAACCAACTCATTTAAGTCCAGGTCACTGCCATTACGTTTCAGGAGCAGGCGACCTGTAGGATGCCCCAAAATTCGGGTATATGGATTTTTAATGGCATTTCGCATGCGCTCCATCATTTCCTCACGGGGCATATTCAGTGACTGATGCACACTGGCGATCACAAAATCGAATCCTTCCAGGATCTCATCTTCGTAATCAAGCGAGCCATCGGCAAGGATATCAGATTCAATGCCTTTAAAGATCACGAAGTTCTTTCCCGATCCACTGTATTCCTCATTAAGCTGATCGATCTCTTTCCATTGCTTTTTGATCTCATCGACTGACAATCCTCCGGCATAAGCAGCCGTTTGGGAGTGATCAGTGAGGCCAAGATATTCGTAGCCACGTTCCATGCATGCTTCAGCCATTTCCCGAATGGAATATTTACCGTCACTATAGGTACTGTGGGCATGAATAACCCCACGAATATCATCATCCATAACAAGATCCAATGATTCCTGTTGGTCGTAGATCTCGAATTCACCCCGATCTTCCCTTAATTCCGGGGGCACAAAATGGAGGTCCAGCTTTTCATAAATATCAGACTCACTGCTAAATTCAACCGGTGCATCAAAGTCCGTGTCCCCTTCACTGTTCAGCTTAAAAAGACCGTATTCGTTCAGCCCCATGCCCCGTTCACGGGCACGCTGCCTCATCACAACGTTATGCTCTTTGCTTCCGGTGAAATACATCAGAGCCGCGGGGAATTCTTTCAGGGATACGATCCTTAGGTCCACTTGCCGCCCTTCTTTGGTGCGTACCGAACTTTTGGTGTCGCCTCTTCCCAGCACTTCGGTCACACGCTCGTGATTTGTGAATACCTCAAAAAGATTGTCAATAAATTGTTTTTCCGCCGCTATCAGGATGTCGATATCACCGATGGTTTCCAGGCCTCTTCGGTAGGAACCGGCAACCTCGATCTTCTGAACACCCTCCAGGTCCTTCAGGCTGTTAAAGATGGGAATGGCGATCGCCTGAGCTTCATCCATCCGGCATCGTTCATTGAATTTCTCCATCCATTCGATGGACTTCATGATTTTCTCAGCTGATTTCTTGCCCAAACCCGAAAGGGAAGCCACCGAGCCATCCTCGATCTTTTCTTTCAGTTCCTCAATGGTACTGATTCCCAGCTCATTATGGATCTTGTAGGCATTTTTTGGCCCAAGTCCGGATATGTTTAGCCACTGTACCAGTCCTTCCGGCACTTTCTCCTTAAAGGCTTCCAGCACGGGCATCTTACCGGTTTCAGCCAGGGCGTAGATATCCTCGGCAATAGATTTGCCAACTCCTTTGATGTCGGTCAGGTTTTTTTCCTGAATGTAGTCATCGATATTTTCCTGAAGTCCTTCAATGGTTTGAGCTGCGCGGTCAAAAGCGATCACTTTAAATCGGTTCTCACCGGCAAGTTGCATGAGTTGAGAGACTTCGCGGAGTTTGGAGGCAATTTCGTCGTTGGTAAAGGGCATAGGTTAATCGAATGTTTTAAATAATTTTGATGAAGTGAGGGAAAGGTACAAGAGGTGAGGTGCAAGGCACAAGGTTTTAAAAGGGAGATAAACTTGTGCCTTGTACCTAAAACCTGGCACCTATCTATAAGCATCCTCAATATGATTAAATTCCGGTTCCTGACCTTTTTTCTTCACGATCCCGATAATATCGAATCGCATTGGAGAATCGTTCAAGTCATGTTCCCTGACCCAGGCTTCTGCTGCTTTGAATACATTCCTGACTTTACTTTCAGTCACGTATTCAAATGGTTGACCGTACCGGGTATTTGATCTGAGTTTTACTTC
>JAASTO010000071.1 GCA_021767245.1 Balneolaceae bacterium | reverse complement strand
TTCCCAGATATAAAGCCTCCTAAGCCGATACTCTATCAGCTCGATCCAAAACTGAATGAGCTGTACGATGAAACGATGCAGTTGCTCAAGTTTACGGATACCGGGTTGAAGTATTATCGTTATCAGGCTATTCGATTTTTACCGAAAGAAGCTCAGGAAAAATTCTTCAATAATCAGGCAGAAGTGATTTCTGATCAGTTGGCCATTTTGATGAAGAGTCTTCTGGTTAAGCGACTGGATAGCAGCTTTTATGCTTTTCATAAATCACTGGAGCGCTACCGGCGAAACAATTCAGCCATGCTGAAAATGCTGGAAAATGGGAAAGTGTATATCGCGCCCAAGCTGGATATTGCCGACTACATCCTCAACCAAAATGATAAAACAGAGGATGAGCTGGAGGAAATGCTCAACGACCCGGAAGATCAGACGGAAATTTTAGTTTTTGAGATCGACGATTTTGACGAGCGTTATAAGCCGGGTGTTAAAAACGATCAGGAAATTTTGGATGATTTAACAGAGCGCTGGAGTAAGGTTACCTACGATCCTAAACTGGATACTTTTTTAGACGAACTGAAGTCCACATTCATGAATAGTGAGTTAAATGATCAGCATAAGCTGGTGGTGTTTTCGGAGTCGAAGGAAACCATTGATTATCTCTCTGACAAAATGGAGGAACATGGCATCCAAAAAGTACTGACGGTTAATGGAGATAACCAAAAAGATCGCGCTCCGCTTATCCGTGAAAATTTTGACGCCAACATCCCGATTACCGAGCAAAAGGATGATTACAATATTGTCATTACCACGGAAGTACTGGCTGAAGGCGTGAACCTTCATCGCTCTAATGTGATTGTGAATTATGACATCCCCTGGAACTCCACCAAATTGATGCAGCGTATTGGGCGAGTGAATCGTGTGGGTACACAAGCGGATTACATTCACATTTTTAATTTCTATCCCACACAGGAAGCCGATAGCGAGATCGACCTGAATCAAAAAGCGTTTATAAAATTGCAGGCTTTCCATACGGCGTTGGGAGAAGACAGTCAGATTTATTCCAGCGAGGAAGAGTATGATTCGTTTGGGCTCTTTGAACGTGTGCCGGAAGAGGAACGGGATGAGCGGTTGGTGTATCTTAATTTCCTCAGGCGTTTGCGGGATGAGGACCCTGACATTTACAACAAAATTCGTTCCTCGGTTCCTCTCAGGGCCCGGACCGGTCGTAAGGATAAAACCCGAAAGCTCAGTACGCTAACCTATCTGAAAAACGAGAAAAGGGATGCCTTCTACTATATTGATGCGAAGGGCGAACTGGAAGAACTCACCTTTGTGGAAGCAGCCCGGCTGTTTGAGGCCAAAGTCACCGAAAAGGGAACCAAGCTTCACGACCAACACCACGAGCAAGTAAGCTCGGCCGTGCAATCATTTAAAGCAGGACTCCAAAAACGGGCTTTGGAAACCACGTCCGGGAATAAGCTGGGGCCTAACGAAAAGAAAGCCATTGGCATTTTGAAAATGCAGTCCAATACGGAATTTGCTTCGGAGGAGGACAAGGAACTGCTCAAAAAAGCACGGGAAGCCGTCGCTGTAGGGAAATTTCAGAAGTTGCCACGTGAAGTGAACAAACTGTTCAAAAAAGTGAAAGATCTTAAAGGCTCGGAATTTCACCAACACCTGATCAAGATCCTGAATTCCTATCCGCTGCTGGAAAATGGAAGGTCGGAATTCGAACCGAAGCAGGAAGAACGATCGAAATCTCCGCTGGAGCCAAAAATTATCATTTCGGAATCATTTACCGTTTAATCGTACAGAAGATTGATTATGACTAAACAAGAGCTGCAAAGAAAGCTAAGAGCAAACTACAATCGGGATACATGGAAAGGAGTTTTGCTGGAGATGTTTCCGGAAGCCAATCTGTTTGCGCAGGATCGTCCGACCCGATTTACGCGTGAAGAACAGCGAAACCTGGCCAATCATATTGTGCAGTTCGGGGAAGTTGATCTTGATGGCGACACACTAATTTTTTTAGAAGTGGAACTCAAGCCGGATTCTGTACAGTTGACCCGAAACCGGGTGGGACTCCGAAAATTGGTTGATAACGAAGTGATTGCCGGTTTAACAGATGGTGCGTTAATTTCCTATTACCAGCCGGAAACCGATGAGTGGCGCATTACTTTTTATTCTGAGCGTTATGGATGGGATGAGGATGGTAATACTATTAAAGAGGAAACGCATCCCAAGCGCTATACCTATGTAGTGGGGCCGTCCGAATCTTGTAAGACCGCCGCCGGTCAGTTGATTAAAGTGGTGCAAAAGGGAAGTGAAAATACCCTCGAACATGTACTGAAGGCATTTTCCGTACAGAAGGTTTCCAAGGAGTTTTTCAAGGAATACAAAGAACAGTACGATAAGTTTGTGGGCTACCTGACCGGAAAAATCTGGACCAAAAGTGGAGTCAAGGAAGTAGGAGACCGCATCTCCCAGTTTCAGTTTTATTTTAAGGCGACAACCGATCATGAAAAGGAAGCCCGTGATTTTGTAAAGAAATTGCTGGGCCGAATCGTATTCCTCTATTTTGTGCAGAAGAAACAGTGGCTGGGAGCAGACTCTACGGAGTTCAAAGATGGCAAACCGGATTTTATTTATGACCTTTTTAAGCAGGTTCCTGATGGTGAAAAAGATCAGTTTTACAGTCAATGGCTTACCAAGCTCTTTTTTGACACGCTGAACCGGGATAATGATCATGCTTTTGACATGCCGGATGGCAGTACGGTGTATATTCCGTTTCTAAATGGTGGACTGTTTGAGAAGGATGAAACCGACCACAATACGGAAAGCCTGCCGTTGCCGGGAGAGCTGTTTTCCAATCCCGAGGATACCGAAAGTCCAAATACGCGCGGCTTCCTCGATTTCCTGAGCGCCTATAATTTTACTATTCATGAGGACAGTCCGGGCGATCACACCATTGCGGTGGACCCTGAAATGTTGGGGCACATTTTTGAGAATCTGCTGGAGGATAACAAAGACAAAGGCGCCTACTACACGCCCAAGCCCATTGTGCACTACATGTGTCAGGAGAGTTTGATTGAGTATTTGCTGACAGAACTTACCACTGAGGGCACGGAGGACTCTGAGAAAGAGGAATTACGGGAGCACCTTGAGGATTTGATTAAGAAACAGGAAGCCGGGGAACTTGTGGGTTTTACCGAGCCGATCTTGAAGTCTTTGAAAGAAGTGAAAGTCTGCGACCCGGCCATTGGGTCCGGTGCGTTCCCGATGGGGATATTGCAGGAGATTTACCAGGCGGTGGAAACCTTACACCATCTCTCGCCTGATAATGTGCAGGCCATTTGGGAGCTGCCTGACGACGACTGGCACCCGGCGGAGGTAAAAAAGCAGATCATCCAAAACTCCATTTATGGGGTAGATATTGAAAAAGGAGCTGTGGACATTGCCCGGCTGCGCTTCTGGCTCTCGTTGATTGTGGATGAGGAAAAACCCACGGCTCTGCCCAACCTGGATTACAAAATTGTAGTTGGAGACTCGCTTGTTAGCAAGTTTGAGGGAGAACCTTTAGAAATTGAATGGGACTTAGAAGACTCACAGTCAAATATGTTTGGGCACGAAGAGTTTTTGAAACGTCAAAAATTGCTAAAAGATATAACAGAGACTCAAAGACAATATTTTAAAGCTGGATCAGATAAAAAGGAAGAATTAGCACTGAAGGTTAGGAATCAAAAGATTGACTTACTTATCAACCAATTGTCTTTAATGATTCAAACCAAAGGAGAGGAGAAAAAGCCTACTGGAAGCGGTAAAAAAATAAATGAGCGGATGAATCGCTGGGTTGATACTCAAAGATGGAAACAATTGATTAAGACTTTAAAGGATTTAAGAGATAATCCGAAAAATCCATTTCAGCATTTTGATTGGAAGTTAGACTTCCCTGAGATTTTAAATGAGCAGTTTACAGATGATACAGGTTTTGACATTGTGATTGCTAACCCACCATACGTAGATATTAAAGGCTTAAATAAAGAACAGGTAAATTTACTATTTGAAAAATTTTCGACTACTGAAAACAGAATTAATTTGTATTCAATTTTTATTGAAAAGGGGTGGGCATTAGGTAATAGTAAATGTGTCCTTACATTTATAAATCCGAATTCAATTCTTTTAAACAGTTCTTACACCAAAATTCGAAAACATATTGTAGAGTATGTAAAGAAGATTTTGAAGTTACCTGACAATATATTTCAAAATGCTATTGTCGAAACAATTGTACTAATTCTTTCAGGAAAAAATAACGACGACAATATTTTCGGCGCTTTTTATAAGAATGATCAAGAGATTGATTTTGGTTCTTTGGAATATCAGATTTTTGATAGGAAAAAGTGGCAAGAAGATGAAATTAAAAAGTTCAATATATTTATATCTCCTGAAGCAACCCAAGTGATTGATAAAATAGAATCCCTTGATACTGAGCCTTTCGAGAAATATTGCGACTTTTCACTAGGTATAACACCTTATGATTCCTATAAAGGTCACTCACAAAAACAAATAAAGACAAAAGCATTTCACAGTGATACTAAGAAGGGCCAAGATTACGTGCCTCTCATTTCTGGAAGAAACGTTCAAAAGTATATTGTGAGTGACGAAATTCGAGAATATTTAAAATATGGAGATTGGCTAGGGGCTCCTAGAAAAAGAAAGTTTTTTACTAAGCCAAGGGTAATTGTTCGTCAGATTATTTCAGGTGATCCTCCAAGTATTTATGCTGGCTATACAGAGCAGGATTTATATCATACTCAGATTGGGTTTGCAATACTTTCCAAAGATGACTCGGTTCATCCAAAGTATATTTGTGGGTTATTAAACTCAGAATTGATAAACTTTTATCATTCAGCAAAGTTTCTAGATCCTGAAAAAAATACTTTTCAGAAAATTCTTATCCAGAATTGTAAGCAATTTCCCTTGATTACTAACTCGGACTATGCTTCTGAAATAATTGATTTAGTCGATCAAATCCTCACCCAAAAAGAAGCCAATTCCGACGCCGACTCCACCGCTTTAGAAAAACAAATAGACACGATGGTGTACAAGCTCTACAACCTCACCTGGGAAGAGGTACAAGTGGTGGACCCGGAGTTTGGGTTGAGTGAGGAGGAGTATGAGGATTTTGAGGTAGATGCAAACCAATGAGTGAAAGCCAAAACATAGAATGGAAATCAACATGGAAGGATGAATACCTGAAGTGGATATCTGGGTTCGCCAATGCCCGGGGCGGCAAAATATACATCGGCAAAAATGATCAGGGAGAAGTGATTGGTACAGATAAAGCCGAAAAACTGCTGGAAGATCTGCCGAATAAGATTCGCGACCAACTGGGTGTATTTGTGGAAGTTAATCTGCATGAAGAAAAAGGGAAGCAATATATAGAAATCGTGGTCCCGCCCTATGAAGTTCCTATTTCTTACCGTGGTTCCTATTACTATCGTTCCGGCTCCACCAAACAGGAATTGAAAGGCGCTGCTTTAAACGAGTTTTTATTGAAACGCTCCGGTAAAACCTGGGATGCCGTTGTTGAGAAGAAGGCCGGTTATAACGACATAGACGAAGACAGCATTAAACGGTTCATAAGAGATGCCTCCAAAGCAAACAGGATTAACGTAGAAGAAGACATCTCGATTCCTGATTTACTGGCCAAACTCAGGCTTTCAGAAGGCGATAAGATCTATCGAGCCGCACTCATATTGTTTGGGAAAGATCCGGGCAGGTTTTATACCAATCAGCCCGTTAAGATTGGAAAATTTGGTGATTCATCGGCTGATCTGAAATTTCATGAGGTGCTGGAAGGCAATCTCATTCAGTTAAAAGATCGTGTCCCTGAAATGCTCAATGCCAAATTCTTAACACATCCCATCGATTTTCAGGGCTTGCAGCGTTATGAGCGAGATGAATACCCGGTAGATGCCGTACGCGAAATGATCCTAAATGCACTGGTGCACAGAAATTATACAGGCGCTCAAACCCAGCTCAGGATAGATGACCATAGCCTGAGCATCTGGAATGACGGAAACTTACCCGATGGGATAAAGGAAGCTGATTTAAAACGTCCGCATGCTTCTAAACCAAGAAATCCGCTCATTGCCGATGTATGCTTTAAGGCGGGATATATAGATGCTTGGGGCCGGGGTACCATAAGGATTTTAGAAGCTTGTAACGAGTTTGGGCTACCCGAACCCGAAATGACGGAATTCCAGGGTGGTTTTAAAGTAACCCTGTTTAAAGACCGCTATTCAGAAGAACAGTTAAGAAAGCTGGATTTAAATGAGCGCCAGATTAAGGCTGTTAAATATGTGAAAGAGCATTCTCGAATCACAAATGCTGAATATCAGGATCTATTTGAGGTTTCCAGAAATACAGCCAGTCGGGATTTAAAAGATTTGGTGGAGAAGAACATACTAAAATCCTCTGATGTGAAAGGAGCCGGTGCTTACTATGAACTTTGAATTGCACCATAATTGCACCAATTGCACCATGGTTGCACCATGGTTGCACCATGGTTGCACCAGAATAGAGCCAATTGCGCCATAATGGGGACATAATTGGGACATTTTTAGTTAATCATAAAACAAACATATAAGATGAGTCCAACAGACAGAGAATCTATGTTCGGTAAAGCCGAATCCGGTTACTTATGGTGTTTACACTGTGAGAGAGCGTATAAAGAAGACGAGTACCGAACCGAAGTAAACGAAGAAGGCCATTTAATGGAAATGTGCTATTATGAAGACTGCGATGGAGATGCGGTAATAGACGCCTGGGAATGGGAGAAAATTCGCGATGCTAATGGGTATCCTGAAAAACCGGAAGAGGGGAAGGTCTATCCGCAGTATGGAAATTAAATATAAATCGCACATGTTCGCAATTAGCGAACTTTTTTGTAGTTTAGAAACGTTTACTAAATGAAAGTTCACCTGATAAAAGCAAAAACCGCTTTAGCGTATGCTGAGAAGCATGCAGCTTCCCTATCTTCATTTGAAGAATGGATATATAAGGTAGAACATGGAGATTGGGAAGAACCCACAGATGTTAAAGCTACCTTTGCTAGTGCCAGCTTACTAGGTAGAGGAAGTAATAGAGTGTTTTTTGATATAGGTGGAAATAATCACCGAGTGTTATGCGAATACTACTTTAACGAACAAATAGACACCGTTACCCTTTTTATTAAATGGATAGGGACACACGCAGAATACAATAAGTTGTGTAAGAAAGGAGAACAATACACGGTGGATGAATTTTAGTATTAGAATGGAGAATGAAAATGTCTGAATTAAAATATACCGTCATAAAAAATGATGAGCAGTATTACGAATACTGCGACCAACTTGAAGAATTAGTTACATCCGGCCTGGAAAGTGAGGACACTGTGGATGAGTATGAATTACTGTATTTACTCATCAAAACTTGGGATGACCAACACCGTTCTATTCCCGAAATGGACCCTGTAGAACTCATCAAATCCTTAATGGAAGACCACGAGTTATCACAAAATGATCTTGCAAAGATTGCAGAGGTAGGAAAAAGCTATATCTCTGAGATCCTGAATTACAAAAAACGTATGTCTAAAAACGTCATTCGAAAAATTGCAGATCACTTTAAAATTCAACAGGAAGCTTTGAATAAGCATTACCGATTAGAAGGTGAAGGTTTTATTGAAGAAGGTGAGTTTTATAGTACAACCGTAGGTGAAAGCTCTGGTAGTGAACCAATAGATTTCAATGAATTACTTGAAGGCTTAGAGCTTGAGAGTGATACAAACTATACTTTAGATCCTGCAGCATGAGCGAAGAACAAAAAAAACAAGTATCGTTTGGCTTAAACGCATTTGAAATAGACTCTTATTCATTTGATAAGCCACCCAAAGATTTTAAAAAAGAAGATTTTGGGTATCAAATTCAGTTTCGGCCTACAGTGAATGTCGATGAAAATCTCTTCACGATAGAAATGAAAGTGCAGGCTCAGATAGGTAAAAAAGCTGAAACGGTAATAGGTTTCATACATACGATTTCAAAATATAAAATTGCTGGATTGAAAGAGTTAATCAATGATCAGGGGCAATTATTGTTACCTAAAAATCTTGCTGTAACGCTTTTAAGTATCGCTCTTTCAACTACTCGAGGAGCTATGGCTGCAAAATCTGAGGGAAATATATTGGCTGAAAATGTTATGCCGTTAATCAATCCGGAAGAAATGTATGAATCCTCTCCATTGAAGGAACCACTTGATTTGAGTTCAGAAGAGTAATCAGATATTATTTATTTAACAGCGATAAATGATTAGATGAGGGGCAAGTGAAGTAAATATCTAAGTCAACTAGCAAAATATGGCAGAACGTAGACTCACTGCAGATAAAAAGGTGCAAATCAATCGACTGGTTGAGATAATTGAAGACTTTCTGCCTATTTCAACCTGGGGTAAATCGGCAAATTCATTTGAAGCAATATTTAAAGAGAGCAGGGTTCATTCCTATCTAGACCGTAATGGTTCAAAAAAGCAAAGGCTGATCTTTGGTTTTGGGAAAGTTTATCAACAGCATCTGAGATTGCCATACACGATTCTTCGAAAGGTCTTAGCACAAGGAGAACAATACAGAAAGCACAAAAGAAGACCAATTAAATCAGATGAAATTGAAGCGCTTCAAGACTGTCTTCAACAGTTAGAAATAGATCTTGATGATGAACTTGAGGCTATCAATTTAAACCCGGATGTACCGAAAATACAGGTTCCGCCAAAAGAGTTAGTCAAAAGATTGGAAAACCATCCTTTAGTTGACGAGATTAGAAGTGATCCGCTACAAAAATTTAAAGATGGTCATTTTAATGAAGCGGTAAGGAAAGCGTGTGAAAAGTTTGAGGCCAAAATTCAGAATAAAACGGGAAACCCAGCGATAGGTTCGAGCCTAATGGGACAGGTGTTTAATCCACAGAACCCGTCCATAACTATCACATCCGGAAGCCAGCAAAATTCCTCTACAATTCAGGAAGGGTATCAAAAGCTAGCTATGGGTATGATGTCCAGCATTCGAAATATCTTCAGTCACGGTGATGAAGATCGCCGTACACCTGAAGAAGCTTTTGAGATGTTACTTTTTGTGAATTGGATGTTCGGGAAATTGGAGGATTAAAAGATGATTAATGAGCAAAAGTTAAAACAAGCTTTAGATAAGCTTGAAGATACAAGCAGAAAATTAATACTAATTCTTTTTGAAGAGGTAGATGGTGATTTTAATTCATTATTCTACGAATACAAGGAACTGAGAGCAGAGATATTATTAGAGTTGGCAAAAGACTTTTCTATTCCGGTAATCGCAGATCCAGTCTTGCGTAAACAGCTAAAAGGGTTTCTTAAAGATGGGGATCAACTTATAGCCAGTTTTAAGAAAAATGAAGATAAAGGTATTAGGGGTTTTGGGAATAAAATTGAAGAATTATTAAAACCTGAATTTAATCAAAAACGACTAGATGATATTGAATTTGAGCTATTCTATAATAAGTATCATCCAACAGATTATATTTATCGTTTAATTGAGACAGGTACGATTGTAATTAAGAACATAGATTTTCCAGAAAAGCTCAAAAAGCTAATTCTGGAATTAAGAGAGTGTGTAGTATTACGCAATTACCTTGCTGCTGGAGTTATGTTGAGGACAATAATAGATGTAGCTGTAGATGATATAATGGAAAAGAATTTTCCTAATGAAGAATTTGATCACCTGGCAGAGAAAATTGGTTTCTTAAAAAACCAACCAAAGTTTTCACTGTCATGCTCGATATTGTCCAATTATTTGAATGATCTTAATGACTTTGTTCATGGTAGTAAGGTAATTAGTCCTGATAAGATAGAAGTTTATGTTTATGATATCGTGTTGGATAGAGTACAGGATCTATATGAAAAATCAGATTAACTGATATGGCAGTTTACTTCAAATGCAAAAGAGTTCGACTTAGAAAAGTTCTCAAACAGCTTCGGGGCTCTATTTCTCATTCAAGGACCAAAGGAATGACACTTCCGCTTACCATAGAATTTTCTCCCAAAAGCATGAGCTTAATCAGCCTTCATCAATCAGACAGTATTGAGGCCATTTGTGATAAAGAAGCTAAAGTCGAAATGCCTTTTCGAATCATGTGGAAAGCCTTGGCTGATCATTCTTCTGAAAACTTTACCGGGCTAATTAAAGAGGGTAAACTCAAAATTGGCACCTATGAAGCAAATGATGATCAAATTCATTTTATTAAGGGCTAAATCCCAATCAACTATATCTTTTAATGGCATTTGAACCTGAAAAAATAACTCGGGACCATATAGAAAAAGCGGTACAAAGAATTAGAGATGAAGGAATAGATCTGCATTCTTCTATTGGCTATAATGTAATTATTAACGGAGAGACTTTCCCACCCAAAGAAATCATGCGCTATGCCCATGAAGAAATGAATGGAGAAAAGATTTGGGAACGGAGTGGTGGTGAGCCGACGAATAAGTTTTTAGAAAGTTTAGGATTTGATATTGTGGAGAAGAACTCGGGAATAAACTTGGCTGATCTATTGACTCAATATTCAAAATTCATAGACCACCCTGATTACGATGAATTATACAAATGGGAAACTACTCAAAACTTCCAAGATAACTGGGATATAGAGGCTGAAGATTTTGAAGCCATGTTTGATCAGTCCTTTCAACCAGCAAATTGTAATCTTTGGGTTAGTGGGATGTACTACCCAAGAAAGATGATGATGGAATTCATAAGTGAAAAACCTGAAGCTGTTAGGGACATGTTTCTGGAACTGTATGATGAAAACCAAGACTTGCTTGACCGAGTTAATCATTTCAAAAAGCAATCGGATGAGTTTTTGTCGGAAATGGGGAAAGAGGATAAGAATCATTACCAAGACGACCGGGCAATTTCCGTTTATCTATTTTTCCGTTATCCTGAGAAATACTATCTGTACAAATACACTATGTATAAAGATTTTTGTGATCTAACGGGATTGGACCCAGCTCCAAAGTTTGCAAGCGAAGATAATATTATAAACTACTTTCAAGTCTGTGAAAAAGTTAGAGAAATTATTGAGGAGCATCCCGAAATAATTCAAAAGCATAAGAAACTCAGAAGTAAAAACTCTTATAGTGATAATGCACATCACATTTTAACACAGGATGTGATTTTTTGTAGTACGAAAAAAGAGTTTTTGTCTAAAACCGGAGAAGAATTTCAACCAGAAGAAGGGAATAGAAATATGGACGACCATTTAATAAATCGTAGTTTAAATTCCATACTGTTTGGCCCTCCGGGAACAGGTAAAACTTTCTATACGGTCAATAAATCTTTGCAAATAGTAGATCCTGAGTTCTACGAAGAACATAAGTATGATCGGGAAGCTCTGACGAAACGGTATAGGGAACTCCTAATTACGGACTGGGCAGAGTCAAAGAAAAGGAGAATTGCCTTTACTACGTTTCATCAAAGTTTCACCTACGAGGATTTTGTAGAAGGTATCAAGCCAGATGTTAATACAGAGGGAGAG
>JAASTO010000070.1 GCA_021767245.1 Balneolaceae bacterium | reverse complement strand
CGTTTTTCGGGATCTTCTTTGTCGTGATGATCCTGCATAGCTCTAACAGCTCCTTCAACTACAGGATTTACAGCTTCCAGATGAGATGGGTTAGGCATCAGTTGTAGTTCAATCTCAGATCCATTGGCAGCCTTATGGATACCTTTGGCACCAAGGTGATACTTAACATCCCCGGAACCCTGAATTGAGGCAGGATCAATGTTACCCTCAAATTCAGCAAATACCTTGTGATAAGGCTTATTCATGATGTTAACCAGCATATTCAGGCGACCGCGGTGTGCCATTCCCAAAAAGAATTTCTCAATTCCATGTTCACCGGCTTTTTCAAGCATGAAGTGGATCATAGGGATCAGCGTATCAGCACCCTCTAAAGAAAAACGCTTGTGACCGATATACTTTTTGTGCAGAAATTCCTCAAAGGCCATGGCTTGATTGAGTTTATGCAGGATCTCACGTTTGTCATCCTTCGACAGCTGTGCATTATTGCCGGTCGATTCCATGGCTTCACGCAACCATTTGCGTTCTTCAAGATCCAGGATATGCATGTATTCCACACCAATGTTACCGCAATAGGTATCGCGGAGAAGATTCAGAATCTCGCGCAGTGTAGCCCGTTCTTTACCGCCTAAGCCACCACAGTAAAATTCACGGTCCAGATCCCAGAGCGATAACCCATAATATTCAAGATCAAGCTCGGGATTCTTACCCGGTTCTTTACCAAGAGGATCCAGATCTGCAAGAACATGTCCGCGCATGCGATACATATTGATGAGGCGGTACACACCAACCACACGCTGATCGTGCTCCAAGGTATTCTGACTGTTTGAGAATGGTCCGCTGTAATTATCTTCTCCATATGGAAGAGGCTCGTACGGAATATCGAGATCTGAAAAGATCTGATCGTAAAAATCTTCCTGTCCGCTTAACAGATCATCGATCTTCTTCAGGAACATGCCGGATTCGGCACCCTGAATGATGCGGTGGTCGTAGGTGGAAGTAACCGTCATGACCTTACTGACCCCCAACTGGTTCAGAATTTCTTTAGACATGGCACGGTACTCGGCCGGATAATCAATGGCACCGGTTGCTATAATAGCACCCTGTGTTTTCATAAGCCGGGGCACAGAAGAAACAGTACCGATCGTTCCGGGATTGGTGATACTGATAGTGGTTCCCTGAAAATCTTCGATCTGAAGATTGCCATTTCGGGCTTTGTCTATGAGTTCAGCATAAGCATGCAGGAACTCCTTGAAGTTCATTTTATCAACGCCTTTGATATTTGGTACAACCAGGTTACGGGAGCCATCTTTAGCCTGGAGGTCAACCGCTACACCGAGATTCACGGAATCAGGGATCACCCTATAGTGATTATTATCCTTGTAAAGATATGAGCTGTTCAGGTTTGGAAATTCTTTAAGGGCCCTTATGATGGCCCAGGCAATAAAGTGAGTGAATGATGCCTTTGGTTCATTTCGCTGCAACAAATGCCTGTTGATGATTGCACGATCTTCAACCATCATTTTAACAGGAAGCATACGCAGAGAAGTGGCGGTAGGTACGTCAAGTGACTCATCCATGTTCTCGACGATCTTTGTAGCAACCCCTTTGATCTTCTCAAGCTTAGCATTTTTTGGAGCTTCCGGTTCCTTCTTAGGCGCTTGTTGTTGCGTCTGTTTTTGTGAAATTGCCTGAGTTTTTTGTACCGGTGTAGACGTCGAACTGCTTTCAGCAGGCTGAAGATCTGCAGGTTCAGTTTGGTCGACCGGTTTACCTTCCAGCTCATCAAAATAACGCTTCCAGTGCGCAGGGACCGATGATGGGTCGTTTTGGTATTGATCGTATAATTCTTCTACAAGTGCGGAATTAGGGCCGAAGACGGCTTCAAGTGATTTCAATGGTCTGTTTAACCTCGTGCGGTATTTTGACAGCGATTTAAAGTGCTAATGTAAATTCCTTGAATATGATTCATTCTTTACCGATAACCGGTTTTAGAATTTAACCCTAAAATTAAGGATTACATATTTAAAAAACGATAAAACTTGGGGTCTTGGTAGATGAAAAAATTCAGTTGTTCTAACCTGTATTAATACAGTTTAAAAGAGTTAAAAAGCATTGGATATGGGGTCCTAAATCACTACAATTCAATAGACTATTGGAGTGTTTTATTTCCGAAACAGCGCACTATTTATGATCACTTAGTACCAAATAATAGTCTTAGAGTTACCACATAACGTAAAGGAATAAATGTCATGAGAATATTTAAAGAAAACCTGAAAGAAGTTGGCTTGGTTTTGATCCTTGTTTTGAGTGCATTACCATTATATGCTCAGCAAACCGGTTTAAAAAATACCGATTATGAAAAATCACAACACTACATTGAGATGCGGGATGGGGTTAAACTCTTTACAACCGTGTATGCTCCCAAAGATACCTCCCGTGACTACCCGATACTAATGACCCGAACTCCGTACAGTTGTGCTCCTTATGGGGAAGATGCCATTCCCGATAACATCATTAGAAACCCTGATCTGCAAGCCGAGGGATTTATCATTGTTTGTCAGGACGTAAGGGGAAGGTGGATGTCGGAAGGGCAATACACGACGATGACACCAAACAGATCCGACGAAAGTCTGATTGATGAAAGTTCCGATACCTATGATACCATCGAATGGCTGATCAATAATATTCCCAACAATAATGGGAAAGTAGGGCAATGGGGAATATCCTATCCCGGGTTTTACACCACAGCGGCCTTACCCGATGCGCATCCGGCCCTGGCTGCTTCTTCACCGCAAGCTCCTATCGCCGATTTCTTTTTTGATGACTTTCACCACCATGGCGCCTATACTATGGGATATTGGTATGTGACTAATTTGTTTGGCCTGCAGCATGATGGCCCGACCGATACGGCCTGGTACGATTTTCCGGATGTGTTTACTAATGATATGTATCTGTTGTATTCAGAACTGACTCCGCTTAGCAAGTCGTCGGAATACTATGGAGAAGAAAATTTCTTCTGGAAGGAATTATCAGAACATCCCAATTACGACGAATTCTGGCAAAGCCGAAATATACTTCCCCATCTGAAGGATATTGATCACCCGGTAATGACGGTTGGTGGTTGGTTTGATGCGGAAGACCTATACGGTCCGTTAAATACCTATAGGTCTATTGAGGAAAAAAATCCAGGCACCAAGAACATCCTTGTAATGGGACCCTGGAGCCATGGACAATGGTCAAGCCCGAGTCCGTATCAAAGTGTTGGGGAGATCTATTTTGGGGAAGGGATCTCGGAATTCTACCGTAAAGAGATCGAATATCCCTTTTTTATGAAATACCTGAAAGGTGCTGATCACGAAGAGTTGCCGGAAGCCTACATGTATGACACCGGAAACGGTAAATGGTCGACATTCACCCAATGGCCTCCAAAAAATGCACAAAAAATTACCTGGTATTTTAACGGTGATGGTTCTTTGGGTGACCAAACCTCATCAACTTCTGGAAGCTTTACTGAGTACGTGAGTGATCCTGAAAATCCGGTTCCATACACTGAAAAAGATGAACTGGTGTTCATTCCACGTGCTTACATGACATCCGATCAGCGATTTGCAGCAAGAAGGCCCGATGTGATCACTTTCGAGACGGAAGTACTTAAGGAGGATGTAACACTTGCCGGGGATTTGCTTGCCAACCTGTATGTATCAACCTCAGGAACCGCGTCAGATTTCTTTGTGAAACTGATCGATATTTATCCCCCAAGCATAGAGGAAGGAGAACACACTCCGGATGGGGTGGAACTCGATAATTATCATCAGCTCGTCAGAAGTGAAGCGATTCGGGGACGGTTCAGAAACAGTTATGAAAAACCGGAGCCCTTTGAACCAAATAAAGTCACGTATATTGATCTGCCACTGCAGGATGTATATCACACCTTTAAAAAAGGACATAAGATCCAGGTTCAGATCCAAAGTACCTGGTTTCCTTTATTCGACTTGAATCCACAAACCTATGTACCAAACATTTTTAAAGCGGGTGAAAGTGATTTTATTAAGGCAACTCAGCGTATTTACCATACCGCAGAATACCCGAGCAGTTTAGAAGTGAAGGTATTGCGTTAGGGGTGAGGCTCTCTTATTTGTTAAGCCCGCTATCTAAAAAGTTCAGCGGGCTTTTTTTATTTGGTGAACTCTTCTTTAAGCTTTAATTCGCTTTTTTCTAGCCCTATATTCATTGTTTAAATAAAACCGTGAAAAACGCATTTATTGCTAAATAATCAAGGAATGAGCGATACTACTGAGAACAAAAAGACCGGTGCCGAAAATATAAACTGGGATCTGTCTGATCTTTATACTTCTAATGACGACCCAAGGCTGACCGAGGATAAAGAATCTATTCTGAAAGAAGCTGAAGAATTCTCAAAAAAATACCGTGGTAAGATCGCGGAACTTTCAGCCGGGGAATTCAAAAATATGCTGGATGAGTACGAGGCTATTCTGGATACCTCCGGTAAAATTGGTTCGTTCGCTTACCTGCAGTGGTCAACCGATACCGGTAACACCGATTATGGAAAGTTGGTGGCTGAAACGAATGAGTTATCCTCAGAGATCTCCCAAAAACTGGTATTTCTGGATGTTGAATGGTTAAAGATCCCGGAAGAAGAAGCTCAAAAACTGATCGAGAGTGATGAGCTGAAAAAGTACAAACATTACCTTGAAAGCTCACGGCGGTATAAGGATCATGTGCTTGAAGAAGGGCAGGAAAAGATCATGTCGGCCAAGTCCGTTACCGGACGAAGTGCCTGGGTTCGGTTTTTTGATGAAACACTCGGTGCCGCTAAATTTGAGCTGGATGGAGAAGTACTGAGTGAACAGGAAGTACTCAGTAAGCTCCACGAGAGCGACAGAGATCTTAGGGTTAGAGCTCATGCTTCGTTGACCAAAAAATTTAAAGAGCTTGGGCGTCAATTAACGTTCATTTTTAATACCATTCTGGCTGATAAATCCACCAACGATAAGCTGCGGAAATATGACAGCTGGATTGATTCCAGAAATCTCGCCAATCAGACCAACCGGGAAACGGTTGATGCGTTAGTCAATTCTGTGACCGGCCAATACGAGCTTGTTCAGCGATACTACAAGCTGAAGAAAAAGCTGCTTGGCCTGGATGAGATGAAGGATTATGACCGCTACGCTCCCATGCTACAGAATGAGGCGACCATCAAGTGGGATTCTGCCCGTGATATGGTATTGGATTCCTACTCAAAATTTCACCCCAAAATGGGAGAGATCACCAACGAATTTTTTGAGAAGAACTGGATCGATGCACCGATAAAACCGGGTAAACGGGGTGGGGCCTATTCTGCGGGCACGGTTCCGTCGGTTCACCCCTACGTTTTTATGAACTTTGACGGCAAGATCCGGGACGTACAAACACTGGCTCACGAACTGGGGCATGGAGTACACCAATATCTATCAAGACAGCAAGGAGTTCTGCAATCATCAACCCCGCTTACAACGGCAGAAACAGCGTCCGTTTTTGGGGAAATGCTGGTGTTCCAGAAACTCATGAAAGAACTGGATGATCCGAAAGAAAAGCTGGCTCTGCTGGTAGGTAAGATCGATGATACCATTGCCACAGTGTTTCGTCAGATCTCAATGAATCGGTTTGAAGACGCTATTCATACTGCCCGACGTGAAGAAGGGGAACTCACCACCGAAAGATTCTCAGAGTTATGGATGGAACAGCAGAAAGCCTTGTACGGCGATTCCGTAACTTTGACCGAAGAATATGGCATTTGGTGGAGCTATATCCCTCATTTTCTGCACACACCGGGTTATGTATATGCCTACGCATTTGGTGAGTTGCTGGTGCTGGCTCTTTACGAAGAATACACCCTGCGTCCAGATGGATTTTCGGATAAATACCTGGAGTTACTAAGTGCAGGTGGCTCCGAATGGCCGGAAGATCTGGTAGCCAAAATGGGACTTGATATTACTCAACCCGATTTCTGGCAAAAAGGATTGAATTCATTCGGAAAAATGGTGGAAAAAGCTGAAGAAATGACCGAGCAGATATAGACGCTTTCATCACTCAGCACCAAACAGGAAAGTGTGCAAAGAATTTGGTACACTTAAATAAAATTACACATTTAGAAATAAATTAAAAAATGTCATTAAATCGACAGGATAAAGCACTCAGAGAGTTTAAGCAGATCATACAAGACCTGGTTCACTTACTGAGAACATCCACCGGGGTGGAATTGGCGCATATGTGTTGGGTGAACCGATCGCGGGAACAGTTTGTGTGGGAGACAAACAGTACGCAACTGCCAAATGTAATGTTTAAGGATCGGGTGAATTTTGAGAATCATTTTTTAAATGAGTTTCAGGATGCTGAAGACCTCGTACAGCTGATTGTAGGCGAAGATATTTCAAAAGCCAAGTTGATGCACTATTTTGATTTTGTGCAGGCGAAAAGCATACTTATCATACCCTTTATCAACAAGGGAGAAACCGTGGCCCTGACGGTTCTGGAAAGTGAAAAAGAGATCGATCAGGAGAGGATTCATGACCGGATCGTATCCTATAACAATGCTCTCGTAAATGTTTTGGATACCTATCTCGAAGTGGTAGATCTGCATGAGGGACAGGAGGAGTGGGAGAAATATGAAAAATCGCTGAGAAAGATCGACTACCGTCAACACAGGGTAGAGATCATACAAAACATGCTGAACGAAGCTCAGGCTCTTTTGCCTAATGGGGGAGCTGTGATGCTGGCGCCCGGTATGGAATCATGGAATCTGGTACTAAGGGCTGTGAATGCTAAAAATGCCCCCGAACTTGGCCTGCAACTGCAGGAAAAAAGTGTTGCCTACGATGCACTTGAAAAAGGGGAGTCTGTGTTCACCATGCATTTCAATAATAATCCCCGAAGGATCTCATCCTCTGAAAAGCGAACCGATGGAGCCTCCCTAGCCATCCCGATCATGATCAACGACCGCAGGCAGGGGGTGATCGTGTGTTACGATAATGATCCCTTGACCTTTAAGGAATCAACCAAACATAAGCTTAATAATTTGGTTCGGATCGCCTCACTTAGTATTCAATCCTCCGTTAAAAAATCTGACGCAGCGGATGAATTGTTTACTCAGAATTTTGGGGCTTACATGCCTGAACTTTGGGAGCTCAGCCTGACTCACGAACTGGAACGTCTCAAACGGGGAGGTACAGATAATACCTGGATCGGTTTTATAGCCCCGGATGATGTTTCGGCATTACGTACAAAATATCGTCTTGAGGACCTTCAGAGAATTCAGTCTGATTTTGTAAGTGCCCTCAACCCGTCAAAATTTGGGATACCCGGTTTTATGGGCTACAATTCTGATTATGTGTACCTGTTTGTGATTCAGAGTGATGATGAAGAAGCTGTCTCAAACTGGGTTGAGAAAGTAAAATCAAAAATGGAATATGGCTTAAAACTGTCGATCGGTGGCTCTATAAGGGCTGAATTTAAAGCGGGTTACACAAAGCTAACGGATGATACGGTAAACAACTATCAGGCAGTGGATCGTGCAAAAAAAGCTTTGAATAACGTGATGAACGACAACGAAAGTAAGGTAGCAGAGGCATAATGGGGAACGTATATCTGATCGTTATCGACGGACTTGGAGTAGGGGCACAGGAAGATGCCGCGGAATATGGAGATTACGGAATGAATACCCTGGGGCATGTTTCTGAAGCAACAAAGGTCAAACTACCTAACCTTCAAAAATTTGGGATCGGCAATATTATTCCACTGGCTTCTATTCCTGAAAATAAAGAACCATTGGCTGCCTATGGAAAATTGAGAGAGGTTTCTGCCGGTAAAGATTCTACCACCGGCCATTGGGAGATCTCGGGCATACAGCTCGACCGACCTTTCCCAACATACCCTGATGGTTTTCCGCATGAAGTCATCCAAGCCTTTTGTCAGGAAATTGGAGTGGAAGAGGTATTATGTAATAAACCCTATTCGGGAACTGATGTGATCAGAGATTACGGGAAAAAGCATATGGAGACCGGTTTTCCGATTGTATATACCTCTGCTGACAGCGTGTTTCAGGTAGCTTGCCATGATGAAGTGGTTTCCGTTGAAAAACTATATGAATGGTGTGAGATCGCAAGAGAAAAGGTCTGCGTTGGAGAGCATGAGGTTGGAAGGGTCATTGCCCGACCTTTTACAGGTAATCCCGATCATTTTGAACGAATTTCAGACAAGAGACACGATTACTCATCCATTCCACCCGATAATAATGTGGTAAAACAACTTCATGAATCCGGTTTCAGTACGATCTCCGTAGGAAAAGTAGCTGACCTGTTTGCCGGTGAAGGATTTTCAGGATCTTACCCCACCAAAAGTAATGCGCAGGGTATTGCAGAACTTCTGAGCCTGATGTCATCCAAACTCGAGAATAGTTTCGTGTTCGTGAATTTGATCGATACCGATCAGTTATTTGGCCATCGGCTGGATCCTGAGGGATTTGCCGGCAGCCTGCAAGAATTTGATAAAGCACTGCCTGCTATTGTATCAAAGATCAGGGAAGAAGATCTGCTCATCTTAACCGGAGATCATGGCAACGACCCGTGTTCAGACAGTACGGATCATTCCAGGGAATTTGTACCATTGCTGGTATTTCCGAAAAGGGCTGCGGTTAAGGAAAATCTTGGAGTCGGAGATACGTTTTCAGATATTGCTAAAAGTGTTGCTTCCTTTTTTGAACTATCGAATGATTTACCCGGAAAATCATTTATTAAATAAATGAACTCAAATTGAGTGAACCGCAAAAACCTGAGAATGCGTATTTAAAATTGAGGCAATAATTGCTTATATTTGCTAATTGTAAATTTTATTAAGCCGCAGGCGCAATATTTATACTTAGCATGCGTGATTATCTAAGGTTACACATAATTGTCTGCGCACCTGCTTACTCTAACATTCATTAAACCATACATACACAGTGGCAAAAAGTTCTGGAATCTCTACTCGTGAGTCAGAGTCATTAGATCGCTATCTGCACGAAATTGGAAAAGAGAAATTAATTACACCGGATGACGAAGTTCGTCTGGCCAAAGAAATTCAGAAAGGGAGTCAAAGAGCACTTGAAGATCTTACGAAAGCTAATCTGCGTTTCGTTGTATCTGTAGCAAAACAATATCAGAATCAGGGCCTTTCTTTAGGAGACCTGATCAATGAGGGTAATCTTGGTTTGATCAAAGCCGCCAAGCGTTTTGATGAAACCCGTGGATTTAAATTCATTTCTTATGCTGTTTGGTGGATCCGACAGTCAATTCTTCAGGCATTAGCGGAACAATCCCGTATAGTACGTCTACCGCTTAACAGGGTAGGTGCACTGAACAAGATCGGTAAAGAACTTTCAAAGTTAGAGCAGGAATATGAACGTGTACCTTCTGCTCACGAGCTTGCAGAAAGCCTTGAGATGAGCGTTGGTGAAGTAGCAGATACCCTGAAGATCTCCGGTCGCCACCTCTCAATGGATGCTCCTTTTGCACAGGGTGAGGATAACCGCCTGCTTGACGTTCTCGAGAACGAAGAGATCCCAAATCCTGATTTTGACCTGATGGGGGAATCCCTTAAAGTCGAGATCGAACGAGCGCTTTCCAAGCTCACCACCAGAGAGGCAGAAGTCATCCGCTTGTATTTTGGAATTGGACGTGAACATTCGCTTACTTTGGAAGAGATCGGTGAGCGTTTTGACCTTACCCGTGAGCGAGTACGTCAGATCAAAGAAAAAGCACTTAGAAAGCTGAGACACCATAACCGAAGTGCTGCGTTGAGAGCTTATTTAGGCTAACCGTTTTAATTTTTATCGTGAGATAAGCCCTGCATATGACTTCATATGTGGGGCTTTTTATTTTATGCACTTTATCAGCTACTAATACCCATTCGTTTGCGTTACATTTACAGTCATGAAACAGATCATTTTGCCTTTTTTGTTAGTGCTTGGCCTTTCAGAAATGCTAATGGCTCAGCGTTATCCATTCAGATCCTTTTCTATTGAACAGGGTTTAAGTGAATCAGTGGTGTACGATATTTCTCAGGATGACGACGGATACATCTGGCTGGCTACAGGATTTGGGTTGAACCGATACGACGGAATAAATTTTCAAAACTATTTTGTAGAACAGGGATTGAACAGTAATCGGCTTCGATCTCTTTTGAAAGATTCCAAAGGCCGCATCTGGATTGGATCTGAATCGGGGGTTAATTACATAAAAACGGACAGCATCTACTACGACCCAGATTATGAAGCTTTAAATAACAGCACGGTTATAAGCATCTATGAAGATATGCTGGGGGACCTCTGGTTCGGTACTGACGGAAATGGGGTATGGCACTATTCCGATGGCATTCAGATCGCTCAATATACCACTTCAAATGGAATGGGTGATAACCGGATAAGAGCCATTGATGAGGACGAGGATGGGACATTATACTTTGCAACAAGAGATGGCCTAACAGTACTCGAAAATGGTAATTTCAGAACATACAGAATGGAAAATGGATTACCTGCAAATAGGATCAGGGACGTAGAAGTCGATCAAAACGGAATTGTATGGATAGGAACCCGCAATGGATTGGTCAAATTTGAGGATCAGAATTTTGAAGTATATGATGATCAGGATGGTTTGATAAATAATTTGATACGGACTGTTTCGGTGACTGATGAAGGAAGCCTGTGGATTGGAACGGAGGGGGGCATTAGTTTCTTTGATGGAGATAGTTTTAAAAACTTTGATGTAGAATCCGGACTTTCGAACGAGATCATATATTCAAGTCTCATTGACTTTGAGGAAAATATCTGGTTTGGAACCTTTGGGGGCGGTGTTAATTATTTCATGGGAGATTATTTTGCCAACTATGATACAGAGAATGGCCTAACCAATAACCTAGTCACATCTTTTACAGAAGATGAGGAAGGAAGGGTCTGGATCGCTACCTATGGCGGAGGTATAAATATCTATGATGATGGTACTTTAAAACCATATCAGTACAATTCTTTACTACCTGACAATCAGATCTACACCTTATTTAAAGATTCAAAAAAGGATATATGGATCGGAATGAGAGAAGGACTGGCTAAGGTTGTAAATCAGGAACTTGTAATTATAGAAGATGAAGAATTTCCCTTTCGAAAAGTACGAAACGTCATGGAAGCCTCGGATGGGAGTTATTGGATCAGTACCTACGATGATGGAATTGTTCGATATAAAGACGGGGAGTATGAACAGATTACCGCTCAAGAGGGCATCATAAGTAATCGTGTACTGGACTCTGTGGAAGGGGATGATGGCTCGGTCTGGATAGCTACCTACGGTGGTGTTACAAGGTATTTAGAAGGGGAATTTCAAAGTTTTGCTATTCAGGAAGGACTGCCGAATAATGCCGTTATGAATCTGATGCGTGATGAGGATGGTACGATCTGGGCCGCAACATTTGGCGGGATCGCCTGGTTCGATGGATTGAAATTTCAGAGTATTACCGTAGAAGATGGCCTTCCGGACGATGTATCCTATTTCATTCATAAGAACTCTCAGGGTTATTATTGGATCGGTTCAACGGCTGGAGTAATACG
>JAASTO010000279.1 GCA_021767245.1 Balneolaceae bacterium | reverse complement strand
TGAATTCAAACCGAAAATCAACCGGCTGGGTGTTGGTGTTGTTATAGGTAAAAATAACCTGATACCTTCCATTTCTAAAATTCTCCTCAAACTGATCCGTAAAGGGATCGTTGATCACGCTCGGAATACCCGTCACGTTAATACTGGCTACTCCCTGAGCCATAACGGCTTGTCCCCCCGATGATAAAACACAAAACAGCAACAGAAAACCTGCCGCTTTATTCAATAAACCTTTGAAATTTGATGACATCATTGACATAAGCTCGATTTATAAGATCCTCGAATTAAAATCTGTGCTGAAAGTTGATGGTTCCTTCCAGCTCTGTATATTTGGTTCCGGCTCCTTCCAAAGCATTGTTGGTTCTGCTTCTCAGGCTGAGTGAAAGGCTCCCTTTTTCATAGACCCGGTAATTGGACGACAGGTTGACCATCAGCTGTTGGGTCTTAAAAACGGTATTCCCCAGATTTTGATCACTTCTATCCAGTTCATTGGTATTCTGATTAAAACCCAGATTCAAATTCATGGAAAGTTTATTCTCAAAAAATGAATAGGAAGCCCCGGCATTGGCCCCAAGTGTTTTATTGTCCGTGCGGGCAGAGTTATACACCAGATAATTCCCCATGGCATTTACCGAAAAACCTGACGGGAACGTCAGGCTATAATTAAGTGAACCGGAATAGGTATCTGATGAGAAATTATTCTGACTTGGATTCGCGGATCCTTTGAATTCATTATCCATTTTAAAATAGGAACCGGATACCCCAAAATTATGCATCAGGTCTCCCTGACGTACCGTAAAGTTTGGCTGCAACATAAAGGTATGTGAGACCTGCATTTGACCAAGCCCTGCTTGTTGAAGGGAATCTGCGGCCGCACTGGAAGAAAAGTCATTGACCATCAGGTTATAATTAGCACTCAGCATGATCATGTCGGTAAACTGATACTGAGCATTGGTCCCAACAGAGGTATTCTTTCGGGTTTGAAGACGGGTTCCCAGTAGGTTATCGCGACCAAGAGTAAGGGAACCCTGAAGCGACAGCCGGTTATCAAGAAGCCGGGCAGACGGTGCGATCAAAATCTCCTGTTGGTCGTCTCGCATCCTCCCTATTCCAAGAGACCGGAATCCGGGTTGAATTCTCTCGTAGCCTACTTGTAACCCAAAATTTTCCAGATTTAAATTAGCTCCCGCCTGACCCGCATAATTGATACGGGAACTGGTCCTGGGCCTGAAAATATTATCCACAAAAGAAGGAATTCCCGCTGAGCCGATCGGCAGGGCCGCACTGTTCAGATCGCGGGTGTAGGCTGAAACCGTTACCTGACTGGATACAGTGAACACTCCATCAAATAAGGCTAACTGAGCATCCGGTGTCAGAGTCAGGTTTTCTTCCGGTGTAACTTCAAGAGTATTTGTTCCACTATTAAGGTCACTCACCTTATCTATGGAATAATGTGAACTCAGGTAGAAATGTGAATTATTTTCTCCGCCGTATCCCAGTTTTGCAGCGGCGGTCCACCGTTCATAAGCCGGATCTCTGAAGCCGTCATCAACCTGAAACTCTACTTTTCTTCGGGCTTGTCCTCCTGAAACCTCTACCAGCCAATTACCCGGAGTTGCCGTTATATAGCCACCCCGAATGGTGGTGCCATTCAGACCATAATCAGAAAAACTTGGACTCACACTTCCGGCCTGAACCGTGATCCACTCCCAAGAGGCATTAAAACTTAGGTTGTTCATGTTCTGCCTGAGTCCCGTTTGATCAGTAGAGTAAAGCAGGCTTAAACCGGAACTCAATCCAAACAACGAAAAATTAAGATTGGCATTGGTCTGAAGTGAAGCGGGAGCCCTTCGGTTATCAATTCCACTGGCGGTGTAGCCATTAGCTTTGATCCCAATACTTCCTGAAGCTGTAAAGGGACGGATATCAGAACCTTCGATAATAGGGTCGGTTTGGGCCATCACTGATGTGGCCATCCCTAAGAAAAAGATCAATACCCCTGTAAAAACAATGTATTTCCCCTGCAATGTGACTCGTTTCTGTAAAGTTGATAGTTGCACTCCCTCTTACTTACGAGAAACGATTTTAAATCAGCTCAAAATTTTTTAAATAATTTTGTCATGTATGAAAAATTGAGACTAGTTTTTTTCATTTATCGTACCCGATCAAAAATTAAAAAAGCCTGATTCGGATGAATCAGGCTTTAAGACACTTTCAGCTAAAAGAACTTATTTAAGCGGGTGCAAATTCGATACTTTCAGCTTGAAAGGCCTCATCTAACGGAGTATCTGCAATGTGGTTGGTATAATTACTGATGGTTTTCAGTGCAATGATCAGATTCACCTCAAGCACATGTTGTTTGGTGTAACCGGCATCCATAAATGCCTGAATGTCAGCATCCGAAACATGGCCTCTACTCTGAACGGTTTTTCGCGTATATGATACCAGCGCGTTCAGTTTTTCATCAGGAACCACTTGTTGATCCCGAATGGCATTTACAATCCCGGCATCTGTGTTCAGCTGATTTTTAAGGATCGTTGAGTGAATAGCTGAGCAGTAATGGCACTCGTTCTCAATGCTTACGGTTAAAATAGCGGCCTGCTGTTCCTGTGGTGTAAAACTGGTTTTACCGATGATCTCATTTAATTTGAGATAACCTTCCAATACAGCCGGGGCTTCTGCAAATTCTCCGAGCAGGTTAGGAACAAACCCAAAATTATCATTGGCAGCTTTGAGTAATGGTTTTGCCTGTTCAGGCGCATTTTCAATATTGTAAATAGTAAAGTTCATGATTTT
>JAASTO010000278.1 GCA_021767245.1 Balneolaceae bacterium | reverse complement strand
GTGGATCGCACAACACAAGAGGAAGCCCTGAATGCAATGCTGGCTACTATTTCTCCTGAAGCATTGGCATTACCGGAAGAGCTTTTGGAGATCATTCCTCCGCGGCCGGCCGGACTTGGTTATTCCCGTGAATTATTCAGTGGGAATACCGGACCTGCCCTTGATGCGCTCGGTATTGCTGAAACGGCTGCCGATCTGCCGGTCAGCTTAATACTGAATCCGGATAGAGCCAATCGTCTGGTGGAATATTCTGCCAGAACCGGCAATCTCAGCCTGGAAGATGTCCTCAATGGGCTCATCAGCGTGAGCTGGGATCAGGAATCACCTGAAGGGTATTTAGGTTCCGTTCACCGTGTTGTAAAGCATGTGGTACTTAAAAATATCATCCGTCTTGCTGCATCAGGCAATGCAAACCCGGTAACAAAGGCTGTCACTCATAATAAGTTAACCGATCTTCAGACTATGCTTTCCGGTAAAGAAGATGCAGATAGCCAGTATGGGGCTCATTTGATCGCACAGTACCTCACAAACCCAGAAGAATTTGAGGTTGAGGATGCTCCGGCCCCACCACCCGGTTCCCCGATCGGCAGTGGCGGTATGTACTATTGTGAGTTTTAAAAAATATGGTGTTATAGTTAGCAGGTGTTACGGTGTTATGGTACTGCCAAAGCATACCATAACACCGTAACACCAAAACACCATCGCACTAAACTTTTACTATGCGCATCCTCCCACCCGAAAACCTGCTTGAAGCTTATGCACAGGGCATCTTCCCTATGGCTGAAAGTAAGGATGCTGAAGATGTGACCTGGTACACGGCCAGAAAGCGGGGTATTATTCCCATCGGCAAATTTCACACTTCGGATAACCTGGCTCGTATCATTCGTCAGAAGCGTTTCGAGGTTCGGGTCAATCATAACTTTCGTGAGGTCATCAAACAGTGTGCTAACCGGGATTCTACCTGGATCAACGACCTGATCATCAATTCCTACGATGTGTTGAATCAGTATGGCAATGCCTTCAGTGTGGAATGTTATAGGGATGGCCAATTGGTGGGCGGTTTGTATGGAGTAAAACTCAAAGCTGCTTTTTTCGGGGAGAGCATGTTCAAAAAAGAGAAATGGGCTGATAAAGTAGCTTTGTTCTACTGCCATGAAATTCTTCAGAAGAATGGGTTCTTGCTGTGGGATACTCAGTTTTACACTGATCACCTGGCTCAATTCGGCTGTATTGAAATTGAAGCTGGGGAATATGACCAAATGCTGGATGAGGCCTTGAAAAAAGATTGTGAGTTTAAATTATAATCGTTCAATTTAAATCACGATCACCACTCCGAAACTAGCGCAAGCATCCCGCTTGTGCGATGTTGAATTAAGCAATTTAACTATTATGTCAAGTATTCGTCCAAGCGAGATGCTTGAACGAGGAGCAGCCGGGTACTTGTACCATGAATAAACATAGTGCGAAGGTGTTACAGTGTTATGGTTGTTGCCTTTAGCACACCATAACACTGTAACACCAAAACACCATCGCACTCAAATACATAAAAAAAGCCACCCCGGAGTGTAAATCAAAAACTCACCTCCGAAGCAGCTATTTGGATAGGATACTCATTACACTGATATTAAAACTAATGGTTACACCAAAAATGTAAAACTATTTTCACCCATGAATCTCAGGTACAAACCAAACAGGCACCTGGATCGATTGCACAAGATCCTGAACTTTGATGTCAGTGACAGCTTTCCAGGACCCTCTTTTCTGTTTCTGGATACTGTATCCCGAGCCGGTATTTTTGCAGCGGTGATATCGACCCCTGTCATATTATGGGATCTGTATAAGTTAAACCGATACGGCTGGCTGATCTCTTTTGTCCTGTTTATAGTTTTACCGACCCTTGCGTTCTACACCATGTTTGATCTCATCGGATGGCTGAATGTATTGGTCCTGTTTCCCCTGCTGTTTTTGGGAGTGTACTATTACATTCTTCGCCTCACCATCCCCAACTGGCGGGAACCGATCTTTACCACCACTCCCGGTTCAGATTACGAGCAAGATCAGGAGTAGGTATTTTCCTTAACTATAATTGATCTGATGTTTCCCTGTTTTTCGTGCTGACGCAGAGCATCTGCACGAGACAAAAGGATTCAATATATCTTTGAATAGGGAATTCCATCATTCGGCTCAGCCTGAATAGGAGAAGTTTCATTTTTTGAGAGAGCCGGGTGATGGAAAGGACTGACTTAAAGGAAGGAAATGATCATCAACTTACTGATTACGTTGGGTTACCACCCCATTTTCATCTGAAATAATGATCTCAACCCTTCTGTTTTGTTGTCGCCCTGCCTCATTCATATTCGTTGCTACCGGATATTGTTCACCATACCCAATGGTTTGAATTCGCTGAGCTGATATACCATTCCTGACGATAGCCATTTTCAAAGCATCGGCTCGCCGCTGAGACAAAGTTCTGTTGTATTCTTCTGAACCGACACTGTCTGTGAAGCCCTCAATTTGTATGGTCCGTTCAGGATACTCATTCAGGAAATTTGATAACTCCTGTACCACATTAGAAGCACCGGGTTTAAGGTTCGCACTGTCAAAATCGAAGAGTACATCCCTCAGTGTTAGTACCATCCCTCTTTCGCTTTGTTTGGCTTCCATCTCGCTCAACCGGTTTGCCAGATCTTCGGCCTCACTTCTTGCTTTTTCCACTTCTTCGAGGGCTTCATTGGCACGCTGTTCTGCTGCCACAGCTTCGGCCCTTCGTGCTTCGATCAAAACTCTTTGGCGTTCTGC
>JAASTO010000277.1 GCA_021767245.1 Balneolaceae bacterium | reverse complement strand
GGACGAACAACACCACAGCCACCAGTACAATGAATTTTTGTACCCGGATGTTTTCTCTTCCTTTGCTAACTGAGGTTGAATCCAAGTGATCAGTTCCTTTCTATACCGGCTCTTTTTTATTCCCCAAACATGGTTTCGTAATCACGCATTGAGGCTTCTATGACTTTATAGGCATGCTTTGCATCAAAGATCCCCTCTACATATACATCACTGGCTTCCTTGCCTGGAATTAGTTTATACGTCCCAAAATAATGGCGAAGTCGCTCGATCAATACCGGAGGCAGATCATTCACATCCTCCACCCCTTTGTAGTAAATGTCATTATCGAGTACCGAAATGATCTTATCATCCGCCTCATCATGATCCACCATATGCAACCCGCCGATCACCCGGGCACTCAGGATCACCTCATTCCGGTCAATGGGACGTTCGCTTAATACACAGATATCCAGCGGATCACCATCTCCTTTTACTTCTTGTTTGGACAGTTTCCCAACCTCATCCCCGCAATAAGTTCTGGGGATAAAACCATACAGTGATGGTGGCAGGGACGAACTCCGCTGAGGACGATCAACCCGCATGTATCCGGTCTTTTTATCCACCTCATATTTGATGGTATCGAATGGAGTGAGCTCTATAAAAGCATTCACTGTTTCAGGTGGGTTTGATCCGACTTCCAGTCCGTGCCACGGGTGAGGTCTCCATCTAAAGAAAGGATTGGGAAAATTTGCCATAATAATCTGATCTTATTCAGGTTTGAAGCATCAATGTAAAAGTAATGACGGAGAATTGCTTTCGCTTAAAGCGGTTTCTGAACTTTATTACCTGGCATAAGTCGGTTCAACCACATCGTAGGAAAACTGATCTTCAAATACTCTTCCAAACATATCCGTGACGCGAATCTTGATGGTGTGCCTTCCAATCGAAGTATTATTGGGTACATTCATTTTCCACAGGTGATCTGACTCTACGGGATTGGAAGGTCTTCGACCCTGCTTAGGCATGGCATCCATACTATCCCATTTTTGTCGCAGGTTTGCCACAAACGGATCCTGTTCAGCAACACGATTCATGGTTCTCCATTCGGCATCGCTGCCCTGTAATTTGTATTCAATCTTTGTGTATGCATTCCCAAGATAAAAGTTGACGTACAACTGGGCTCCGTGCCATCGGTTTTGGGGAACGACTTTTGGTCCCCACAAACTCATTCGGTCATCTTCATCCGCATTAGCCACCTTATAATCAATGGTGAAATCATTACCATTAATATTCAAGATCGCATACCCGTTAGGAGTCCCATCTCTCATCAGGGTAGTTGGAATACCTCGTTCATCGAACTCACCCGACCACCAGTCTCCTCCGGTAGTACCTACATTGTAGTGCATATGTGGTTGCAGCCTCTGCCACCCTTCCTCAGCATCAAAGAAATGAAAGCGCTGCAGGTGGGTATGAGCCGATAGCGACAGGGTATTCGGGTAATCTTTCAACAACTCAAACAAACGGCTCCGGTCCTCGATATGGAAGGTTTGATCCGCTGTATTTGGGGTGAATATCGGAATGTGAAAAGCGATCACGATCAGTTTATCCTTTGGGACATGCCGCAGGTCATTTTCGATGAACCTGAGTTGTTTGGAAGTAAGCCCTCCAATATAGCCGGAACGGTTATCGGTTCTGGGATAAACCACATCATCCAGAATGATAAAGTGAGCATTACCGTGATCAAACGAGTAGGTAGCCGGACCAAAGGTCGCCTCAAAGGTTTCATCTGCCAGCGAATCCGCATCTACATCAAAATTCATGTCATGATTACCATACACATTAAACCACGGGATTCCGATCCTGGCTATTGACTCATTATAGGGTTCAAAAAGATCGAGGTCATCCCCGACGATATCCCCCAGCGTGATGCCGAATTCATAGCCTTCAGCTCCTTCCAGTTCATTAACGATATCACGGTCAAAGAAATCTACCTCCTGCCGGTTGTAGGGTTGTGGATCCCCAAATAAGAGAACTTTAAAATCATCGTTAGACTCGCTTTTATGTAACGGGAAGTTCAGGCTTGCAGGTAATGGTCCAGTCGGTTCCACTCCATTGAATTCAAGATCCGGGGAACCGTTTGGTTTGTGAATGTAGTAGAACTGAGGCTGATTCAAACGGTTCAATGGAAATTCAAAACCTGCCGGTTTTATCACGAATACCATGGCATCATGTTCATCAATGGTGAGTGAATACCGCCCATCTTTGTTGGTCAGAACCACCTCTTCCCCATTGGAAACCCCAATATTTTTAAGGAGTGTTTCACCCTGATCAAATGATCCATTGCGATTTTCATCCTCAAAAACCACACCGCTTGCCGTAAGCTGAGCATGCGTATTTTGGGAAAGAAGTAAAAAGCCAACGCACAGGAGGAAAGCAATAGATCGAAAAGTCATAGTACAATGGTTGATTCCAGATTCTCCAAAAACTTAATTAATTGATAAGGAAAAATCTTGCCGTGTGGATTAATGTATTGTTATGAAATAGAAAACCCCGGGTATATTACCGGGGTTTAATCTTCTATCGTTGCAAGCTGAGGTAGAATCAGGCAATTGAATTGATTGCCGAAAAATTGTCCTTAATAGCTAAGATCCTTCTCCGCCAACCGGTGGATCAGAATGACTCTTTTCCTATTCGTATTCGTTCAGGACCTCCCGGTCCGAGTGCATTCTCACACCCGGACATCCTAATAATGATCCAAACTTAGTTTTCCTTCAATCCTTGAGCAGAGCGATCCTCAAGAGGCGGTGCCGGTGTCATTTCATTCGATGATTCATCAACCATCTTCAAGACTTC
>JAASTO010000276.1 GCA_021767245.1 Balneolaceae bacterium | reverse complement strand
CTTGATATCAGAGCTCTCGAAATACCCAAAAAGATCTTCGGTTCAGCCCGAAAAATTGAAGGTGGCGGCTCACTGACCATTATCGCAACCTGTTTGATCGAAACTAATTCCCGTATGGATGACCTGATCTTTGAGGAGTTCAAGGGAACCGGTAATATGGAACTTGTTTTGGATCGTGAGTTAGCCAACGACCGCATCTATCCCGCCATTAACATTCAGGCTTCCGGCACAAGAAATGAGCATAAATTCATCACGGATTCTCTGGAAGAACGTAATATGGTAAGGCGATATCTTCTGAAAAAATCACCTAAAGAGTCTATGTTAGGTTTGCTTAAAGTACTTAAGAATACGGATAGCAATCAGGAGTTACTCAACCAGATAGCAGCACTGGCATAACGAAACCGGCACACATTTGTGTATTGATCGCATTACATGACCGGAAGAGAAGGGTCAATTTCTTTGGCCCAACGCATCATGCCTCCCTGTAAACTGATCACGTTATTGAACCCTTTCTCTTTTAGCTTTTTACAGGCATCTATGCTAGTATTACCGGACCGGCACATAACGATCAGTTCAGACTCCGCATGGTCAGAGATCTCTTCCCATCGTTTATCCAACTCTTCATAAGGAATATGGTATCCGTCAATGTTTGATACCAGATATTCGTGGTAATCACGGACGTCTAACAAGAAAAATGATTCCCCGTTTTCCTGCTTTTGTTTCAGGTCATGAACAGTGATCGTTTGCATAGCCATTAATCGGTTGTATATCGGTCTAGTTTAAATTGTTTCCCTAAATATAATTTCTTGGCTTTTTCATCTTCGGCCAACACATCTGCTGAACCTTCCATTAAGATCTTACCCTCAAACATCAGGTAGGCTCGATCCGTGATAGCCAAAGTTTCATGTACATTATGGTCTGTGATCAGGATCCCAATATTTTGATGCCTTAAACCTGATACGATCTGTTGAATATCTTCGACCGCAATTGGGTCTACGCCGGCAAATGGTTCATCCAGTAAAATAAATTTTGGATCGGTTACCAAAGCACGGGCGATCTCACATCTTCGGCGCTCCCCACCCGACAAACTATATCCCTTACTGTCAACAACCTTCTGTAGCCCAAATTCTTCGATAAGCTTATCCACTTTCAGGTCGATCTGTTTCTTGGGAACCGAAAGAAACTGCAACACCGACTCCAGATTTTCCCGTACGGTTAGATTTCTGAACACACTTGCTTCCTGTGCCAGGTATCCGATTCCCATTCTGGCTCGTTTATACATTGGCATCTTGGTCAGGTTCTTTTGGTTTAAAAAGATCCTGCCGCTGTTGGGTCGTACCAAACCCACCATCATATAAAAGGTAGTGGTTTTACCGGCTCCATTTGGCCCGAGTAATCCAACAACTTCACCCTGTTTTACATTGATCGATACTTCATCCACAACCGTTCGTTTCTTATAGCGCTTAACCAGGCTATCGCTGTGCAGCATAAGTTCGGGTTGTGTTTCTGTACTCATAATGGGGTTAAGCTACAGAAAGTGAATTTAGAATAGATTCAAAGATCGGTTTTCCATCTTCTGAACCAAGCAGTTTCTCCATTGCTCGTTCAGGATGGGGCATCATACCTAATACATTCCGTTGTTTATTAACAATACCGGCAATATGGTCGACCGATCCGTTGAAATTGGCTTCATCCGTCAACTCGCCATGCTCATTACAGTATCTAAACAAGATCTGATCATTATCCTGAAGAGATTTCAACCCATCCTCTTCAATAAAATAATTACCTTCACCATGAGAGACCGGAATGTCCAGTACCTGTCCTTTTTCTAATCCTGAGGTATAGATACTATCGGTTGACTCGGTTCTTATATACACATTCTTGCACACGAACTTAAGCTTTTCGTTATGCATCATAGCACCCGGAATCAAACCCGCCTCAAGCAATATCTGAAAACCATTACAGATACCCATAACCGGCCCACCTTTTTCAACAAATCTGACAACCTCCTGCATAACCGGTGAGAATCTGGCAATAGCGCCGGATCGCAGATAATCACCATAGGAAAATCCTCCGGGCACGATCAGAAAGTCAATACCTGAAAGGTCTGTATCTTTATGCCAAAGGAATTTGACCTCGGAATTCATTACATGTTTAAGGGCATGATAGGCATCGTGATCGCAATTTGAGCCCGGGAATACTAATACGCCAAATGTGGCCATGTTTCTATCCTTTTATTTCGGTAACAAGTTGAATTTCTTTAAGTACGCTATCGATCTTGAGGCATTCTTCAAACTCTCCTTCGTGAACGATGGCCTTACCCTCATTATGCACTTTCCAGGTTAACTCCTCTGCTTTTTCCAAACCACATCCCGTGGCTTTCATCAACTGTGCAATAACCTCATCGAAAGTGTGAATGTCGTCATCATAGAGAATAAGTCGCCAGGGAGTATTAATAGCCTCCTCAACGTCCGTTTCCTCCTGGGTCTCTACGTTATAATCAACGCCTTCTTCGCTCAGCAAGATATCAATGATATGTCTTTGAGCAAGAATTGTCATAGATCAGGATTCGATCGTTATTTCAAAATCTTCCATCACTTCATTGGCCAGCAGTTGTGTACATGCTGACTCTACGATCTCTTTGGCCATTTTTTCGTCCTTTGCTTCCACATCAAGCTCAATGAATTTACCTATGCGAACCTGCTGAACTTCATTCAATCCCAGGTTTTGCAGAGCATGATGAGCGGCTTTTCCTTTAGGGTCTAAAATTGACGGTCGGAGCGTCACGTTTACTTTCGCTTTGTACATAGTCGGGCTTCGTTTAAAATGAGTTCCAAAGTTAACCTTTCTGCAACTTAGCTGCTAACTTG
>JAASTO010000275.1 GCA_021767245.1 Balneolaceae bacterium | reverse complement strand
TGCCTGTGAATTTCAAATTAATACCACATGTCCTCAGAAACTTTTGACATTATTTTAGTTGGAGCCACTGGATTTACGGGTCGCCGTGCTGCGAAATATTTTAATAGCCACTCCCCTAAAACATTGAAATGGGGCATAGCTGCCAGGAATATGGAAAAGTTAAACCGGTTGGCTGATGAGTTGAACATTGAACAGTCACGGTGTTTCAAAATAGATACGACCAATCCGGATGACGTTAAACAGGTCGTATCTAAAACCCGAATCATTGTTACCACGGCAGGTCCGTTTTCATTATATGGAGGAGAATTGATCCGACAGTGTGCTGAAACCGGTACTCACTACCTTGATATTACCGGTGAAGTCGGTTTTATAGCCAAAATGATCCAAAAGTATGAATCCTCCGCTTTGAAGAGTAAAGCCCTTTTAATCCCCTTCTCAGGATTTGACAGCGTTCCCGCCGATATTACCACCTTTTTATTGAGTCAAGCCTATGACAATCCTGTACAACTTTCAGTCAAGTCTTACTACAGGATCAGTGGTGGGTTTAATGGAGGTACCATCGCCACCATGCTCAATAAATTTGAAACCGGTGAGTACAAGGAAATGAGCGATCCCCGTCTCCTAATTCAAGGTGCAGATCAAATGGTTCACAAAACAGACAAGGCTCAGTTTTTTGGCTATGATACACTGATCCGGAAATGGTCCGTCCCTTTTATTATGGGTGCGATCAATTCCAAAGTGGTTTACAAAACTGCTTCATTATTTAATGAAAAGGGCAATAAATATGCTGACAGCATTGGGTACAGTGAACATTCTGCCCTGTCCCAATGGTATAACCCACTTCCTTTCCTGTTTTTCACCCTATTTTTAAGTGCTTTAACAATCTTAGGTCCATTCAGTTGGTTTCGAAATCTGATAAAAAAAGTCATGCCGGCACCGGGTGAAGGGCCCTCTGAGGAAAGCATCGAAAACGGGTACTTCAAACTAAAAGCATTTGCAAAGGATGAACATGGTTCTGTCAAAAAACTAACCATGTCCTATCCGGGTGATCCTGGGAATAAATCAACGGTTTTCTTTTTATGTGAATCTGCTTTAGAATTGGCTGAGAATACATCTTCATATATCGATAAGTACGGATTTCTAACAACTGTGTCGGCCCTGGGGCCTGATTTTATTGATCGTCTAAGATCCAGAGGTTTACATATTACGATCGACAATTAAATACGAATAAACGGTATTTTTACAGAGCTTTACGCCATTGTATCATCTTTTTTCAAATGATTTACATTTGGATGCTTAACATTGCATCGAAAATACTAAAAATAGACTCCGATCAATGAATATCAGATCAGTTTTTCTACTGACACTGTCAACACTCGTTTTATTTATTTCTTCTTGTAGTAATCGACCGGAAATTACTGAACAGAATGTATCAAGGATCATCAGTACTCTGAGTTCAGATGAAATGCAAGGACGCCATGCCATGAGTCCGGAGATCGACATGGCAGCCGATTTTATAGCCAAAGAATTCTCAAAGATCGGCTTAACTCCTTTTGATGAAGATTTTAAACAAACCTTCACTCTGTACTCAATTATCCCTTCTCAATCTTCCGTTTCAGTAAATGGCAATGAGTTAGAAGAACATAAGTTTTTCAGTATCACAAACACGGATTCAGTAAGATGGTCTCTCACTGATGTAACCGTTGAAACAATAAATGAGTCTGAAGATTTTCGCGAGGCACTCAACACCTACAGAAATGATGACCGATCTTCGATCATTACCGTTTCTGAGGCTCACTCCGAATGGTTCAGTCGCTACAGAGGATATTACAGTCGGGCAAACCGAACTTTGGATATTGATCAAAAACCAAATGATCTCTTTGTGTTGACCAATGACCGTGTGAGAAGTGCAAATGTTGAGATCTTTAACAAGATTGAAACTCAACCTCTTGCAAATGTGGTTGGAAAAATACCGGGTCAAACAGAAGATGAGATCCTGTTGTTCTCAGCACATTATGATCATATTGGTGTGGTTAACCCGGTTGAGGAGGACTCTGTCGCAAACGGAGCAAACGACAATGCCTCAGGAGTTGCAGCCGTCATAGAACTGGCTCGATATTTTTCGAAAGGACCTAAACCTGAACGCACCTTATATTTTGTCGGCTTTACAGCGGAAGAAACCGGTGGATTTGGATCACGCTATTTTTCAGAACAGATCGATCCTGATAAGATATCCGCAATGGTCAATATTGAAATGATCGGTAAACCGGCTGTTGAAGGTGGGAATACCGCTTGGATCACCGGATATGACCTCACATCCTTTGGCCGAATTTTCGATGAAAATGCCCCCGAGGATTTTGATTTTTACGCCGATCCATACCCTAATCAAAACCTTTTCTACAGGTCTGATAATGCCACACTGGCACGTCTTGGTGTTCCGGCTCATACTATCAGTACCACACCCATTGATGTGGATCAGGATTACCATCAGGTATCAGATGAATTCTCAACCATCAATATTGAGCATACTACCAATACCATTCGCGCTATAGCCCGGGTTTCTGAACTACTTGCGAATGGTGAGGTCACCCCAACCCGTTTACCGGAAGAGTCGATCAAATAAAAAGCTTACTCAATACCACGAATTGATAACACCGTGTATACTGCCCTGCTCATAAGCCAATGCCGTACTGTCAATCGGGATGATAGTCCGGCCCGGAAAGTATTCCCTGAAAAGCCTTAAAGCCTCTACATCGTTTTCTACATTGAACTGAGGTACTAAAACTGCTCCATTGGCTATATAGAATCCGGAATAACCCTGATGAATATGTTTTCCGCCTTCCCCACTCACAGATTTTGGTAAGCTTAGGGTCTCGATC
>JAASTO010000274.1 GCA_021767245.1 Balneolaceae bacterium | reverse complement strand
GGATGGGGTGAATCGGTCACATTATGGAATGGGGTGGAGAATACTCGATAACCATGGCCAAAAAGTGGTGTACCATGGAGGCTATGTGAATGGATACCGCAGCGAGATCGCCTTTGCTCCGGATGAAGGTCTGGGCATCTGCGTACTTATCAATTCGAATTCAAGCTACCCTCTGACGGTTATCCCGGATCTTTTTGAGCAATTCCGAGCTGGAACTGACGAAGAACCGAAGTCAGAGGACCGGGGACCGGAGTAGAAATATTCTGTATCCAACAGTGTACATCCAATGTAAGGGTGCTGGTAATAGATTATCCACCGAAAGCCGGGTCATTCCCGCGAAGGCGGAAATCCAATAGACACCAGTGCTTCAACAGTATAATCTATATCGAACCTTGTACTCGTGACTAAGCTTCTGCTTAGTCACGAGTCTCAGTGTTAATAAAGCTTTTGTGTGAGTTTATCGAGTACTGGAATGAGGTAGTTACCAGATGTACCCCCATTATCTGCAAACTTGAACAAATAACCAGTCCCTGTTTTTTCATATACATCCCCGGACGGCCCTATCTTGAATAAAGATTGTTTTTCCTGTTGACCTACAAAAACGGATTCGCTCTTAATGTAGTGAGCATATCCTCTGATAGTGACCGGAGTGGAAGTGAGTCCTTTGTTTTTCCAGTAATCATTCAGGGGATATTGTTTTTTGACCAGCACGATATAATCTTTATCGGAACCAATTTTTATAATAGATGCAGGGTGATAATAAAATTTCTCTCCCCGTTCACTTTCACCTAGGTAGGTCCAGTCAGGATCGTCAATTTTAAAATGCTCTCTTTGTATTTCTGTGACCTCTAATGCATTCGTACTGTTGGCTTTATCTCCTATATATTTATTAAACCAGCGGTTGGCTTCTGTTAGATCAGGTGATACCCCTTTTCCTTCAAGATATATCATAGCTATCGCTTTGTAGCTCTCATTAGCAATGCCAATATTCTCGGAAGGATCTTTAATCTTATCAACAGTAAGCATGAAATATTCTAAGGCTTTAGAGTAGTCTTGTAGGCGATCAAAGATCTTCGCAAGTGTGTATGTATTTTCCGGTGCTATGTTCTCACTCTTTACATTCATGGCGAATTGAGAGGCAAAACGTTTAGCCTTATCCCATTCTGCCTGATCAAATGACTCGGGGTATAAGGAATTTTTTCTACTGTAGCGATCAGCCATCCAAAGCATGGCGGCCGGATATTGGTTATCGGCAGCTTTTAACAGGTGTTTAATAGCTGTTTCCTCATTTTCATTATCCGCTTCGTAAAGATGAATTCCACTCAGCTTATTCGGATCATTTCCACCTGCTACCATATAAGTATGATATAAACCGAAGTGTGCGGGAGAATATCCTTTGTCAGCAGCTTTTCTAAACCATCGCATAGCCGTTTCATTCGATCTTTCCACGCCGTTGCCCATGAAATAAAGTTCACCAAGTGCATTTTCAGCCTCCCAGTAGCCCTGTACAGCAGATTCAGTGATCAAGTTGATTCCTTGCAATTTTTTATTTTTGATCTCCTGATCCAATTGATCAATATTTGATTTTTTTTCTCCTGACATTGTCTCTCGCTGTTTTTGGGAGGGTAACCACCGCTCCTCTGATAAAGCAGTATTCAAGAGATATAACCCAAAATCTAATTGAGCTACATAATGCCCACCTTCGGCAGCCTTTTGTACCCAGTCAAGGGCAGCTTCACCATCTGCATTCACAATAACGCCATTACCGTATAAAAGGGACATCAAATTTTGCGATGCTGGGAAACCAGCTTCAGCAGATGACCGGATCAGTTGAAGAGCTTTCTCATGATCCTTAGGAATTATCATTCCCTCAGAGATCACATAACCATTAATATATTTATTACCTAACCAATACTTAGCAAATAGATTGCCATCAGCTTCTGCTGCCTTGAAGTTCTCGTGTGCTTTAAGTAAGTCTTTGTTGACTCCAAGCCCGGCTTCATATAGGTAACCCAATCGGGCTTTTGCTTCCGGGTTCTCCGACTTTGCCAACATAGTAGCCTGTTTTCCATATGTTTCCTGCGCAGCTTGCCACGACTTTTCGTTTAGTTCAGCCTGTTCGACTTTCAGCGCCCACTCAATGGTATATTCTCCCATGAAAAATTCGTTTCCATTGGATGAAGATTGAGCTTGGCTATTTGTGATCGATATTGTTAAAAATAGGGCAGACAGAAGTATCTTTTTCAGCATTGGGTTAATTATTCATTCCAGATTTTTCGCGGAAAAAATAATGCATTAATATTAAAAAGAAATCTCAAATGTCAATTTTAACGTTAAGATTCATTAACGCATTGCTGTTCAATGGTTTAAAGTTACCATTCAAAGATGCCAATGCAGCCAATGTGACTCACCATAGACCGGCCATTTGGTGAACCGGTCATTCCCGCGAAGGCGGGAATCTTATAGACGCCAATGCTTCAACGACATGAACTTAAGTAACCCAATAAATTTCTGTCTTTCGCTGCGAAATCCCCACTTCCGGCATACTCTAAGGCTCATTCACTTGATGCAAAGCTCCTGCTTAACGATAGGTATAAAACCCAGTGACTTACGAACGAACGATGGACCGATAGAATGATCTGCGATGTAGGTGGTGGCTATTTTGCAGGTTTGTTTAGGCTGAGAAGGTATAACCCGGTGCCGATCGCGATAAAGAGAGCGGTCAACCAGATGGAACTGAAGCTGACCTGAAACATAAGCAAGAAACAGGCGAGGATGCCGAGGACCGGGATAAGGTATCCGCCTTTGAGTATGAAGGGACTTTGATCCCTGAAACGGGGGCGCAGTTTTGGAATGGCTCCACAGCTAATGATGAACAGAAACAGTCTTGATAGT
>JAASTO010000069.1 GCA_021767245.1 Balneolaceae bacterium | reverse complement strand
GATGCGGCCATGCCTTTTATCAACAAGCTGGAACACTTTGACCGTGGCTGGTATGCGGCCCCTGTAGGATGGATCAATGCCCATGGAAATGGAGAATTCGTGGTTGCCATCAGGAGTGGATTATTAACAAATAATGAGGTGAGATTTTACGCAGGATGTGGTATTGTAGAGAACTCTGATCCCCACAAAGAATGGGAAGAGACTAATTTGAAATTCATACCCATGTTAACTGCGTTGGAATATGCTAGAAAATGAACCTCAGAATTCAGCTTTTTATTGGAGTACAACATTTGTCAGGGCACTCTATGAACAAGGTATTGAGCAGGTAGTTATATCTCCCGGTTCCCGTTCCACTTCGTTAACCCTTGCATTTTCGGCTCACTCCGGCTTTAAAAAGCACATGGCCATTGACGAACGATCGGCAGGTTTTCTTGCCTTGGGAATTGCTAAATCGACGGGTGTACCGACAGTTTTGCTGTGTACGTCTGGAACGGCTTTAGCCAACTATTATCCGGCTGTTATTGAAGCTACACACTACGGTGTGCCGCTTATCATTTTAAGTGCAGACCGTCCGCCACATTACAGGGGACTTGGAGCATCCCAAACCATCGATCAACAAAAGATCTTTGGCCATTATCCGGTATTCCATCATGAAGTAGGGGAACCTGATTCGAGTGATCGCAGTCACAAGCGATTGAAGCTTGCAGCTGTTCAGGCGGTACAAATGGCCGTTGAAAGGTCCGGTGTCTCACACCTGAATTTCCCTTTTTCCAAACCTTTTGAGCCGGATCCCGATTACCTCAGGCAGGTGGAATTTGAAAATGAAAAGAGATCACGAAAGCCATTGCCTACCTATGAGCAGGAAATAGATTCTATGAAAATGGGTGAAACCTTTTGGTCAGATCTTATTTCCGCTGAAAAACCTTTGATCGTGGTTGGTCCTACCTCCAAATCCGATCAATTGGATTTCATCACTCCCCTTGCACGTGCTTTGAATGCTCCCATATTAGCCGAACCCGGATCTATGGTTCCTTCCTCCCGGCATACCATTCAGGGATTTGACGGATTTCTAAGAAATCCGGATAACTGGGAAGACCTGAAAGCTGACCTGATATTACGGTTTGGCCAACAGCCGGTCAGTAAGGCGCTTAATACCTACCTGGATAAACAAGCGGATAGTATGCAGATCAGCTTCATGAATCCAAATCAATGGATCGATGGCACGTTATCCTCAGGCAAGCAGATCATCCTGAAAGCGCCGCTCAAGATCTCTGAAGTTTCGGGTGTGGCAGATAAAAGCTGGCTGAAATCCTGGAAAGATTCCGAAAAAGCCTTCAAGACATTCAGGGAAGAACAGCTCCACCCTTCCACCCCTATTTCTGATGGATACGTGTTTTCAAAGATCATGGATACACAGCCCAAGAAATCGTTCATCATGGCATCGAACTCATTTCCCGTGCGCGACATTTCATTGTTTGGGGAATTTGATGGCAAAGAGATCTATGTAAACCGGGGTGCGGCAGGTATTGACGGAATTACCTCTACGGCCATTGGATTGAGTATTGCACAGGATAAACCGGGGATCTTATTTACCGGAGACATTGCATTTTTGCACGACACCAATGCCCTTTTACTGGCTAAAAAAGTTAAACAACCTCTGGTCATTGTCGTTTTGAATAATGGTGGTGGAACCATTTTCCGTATGCTCCCGGTATTTCAGCTTAAGGAGAAATACACCCCATATTTTGAAACGCCTCACAGTGTTAAGATCGCTGCCCTTTGCCGGGCTCACAATGTGGACCATACACTGGTATCAAGACCTGAACAGATCGTTTCCACTTTTGAAAATCTAATCAACCAGAAAGGATTACACGTTATGGAAGTGATGACGGGCCCGGATGAATCAATGTCTCAGCGACACGCTCTTTGGAATTTCAAAGTTAAGAGTTGAACATGACTATCAAGGTTCGTGGCGTTACTTATCATTTTGAGACGCATCAGGAAGATCCCGCGCTGCCTATCCTTGTTTTACTTCACGGTTTTATGGGTAGCGGAGAGGTCTTTGAGCATCTTATCGAGGACCTTAAAGAGTATTGCAATCCGGTGACCATTGATTTGTTGGGTCACGGACAAAGTGAAGGAGCTGAACTCCATTATCGGTTTTCAACCAAAGAGCAGGTGGCTGACCTCAGTAAACTGATCTCAGAACAACTGCATGTACCTCTCTTTCTTTATGGATACAGTATGGGAGGCCGATTAGCCCTTCAGCTCTCCATTCATCGACCTGATCTTTTTAAAGGATTGATACTTGAGAGCGCGACCTTTGGACTCGAAGGCGAAACGGAACGGCAGGCTCGGCAGGCATTGGATGCACGTCGTGCAGATGCTATTACCGGTAACTTTGAGGGGTTTCTGACTGAATGGCAACAAAAACCAATGTTTCGTTCAGCCAACATCGCTCCTTCTTTCATGGAAAACATGATGAACATTCAAAAGAATCAGGATCCGTTCTGGTTATCGAATGCACTGCTCGGGTTTGGAACCGGAACCATGCCCTGTGTAAAGGACAGATTATCGGAGATCCCGATCCCGGTTCAGCTTATTGCCGGCAAAAATGATTCTAAATTTCTCCATATCAACAATCAAATGGAGAAAGAGCTTACGGATGGATCATTTACCATTGTTGAAGATTCCGGCCATCGTATCCATTTGGAACAACCCAAAAAATTGAATAGAATTCTAAAATCATTTATACAAAACCATAGCTGATCATGAACTGGAAAACGGTCAAAGAATACGAAGACATCACATACAAAAAATCGAATGGAGTAGCCCGGATCGCCTTTAACCGGCCTGAGATTCGCAATGCCTTTCGCCCTAAAACAGTCTTCGAGTTATACGAAGCACTGAGTGATGCTAAAGAAGATAATAGCATAGGCGTTGTTTTGATCAGTGGCGAGGGGCCATCTCCAAAAGATGGAAAATGGGCCTTTTGCTCAGGTGGTGACCAATCGGTTCGAACCAAAACAGGTTATCAGGGTGAAGATGGCATTGCACGGCTGAATATCCTTGAGGTACAGCGGCTTATTCGGTTCATGCCTAAGGTGGTCATTGCCGTGGTACCGGGCTGGGCCGTAGGTGGTGGTCATAGCCTTCATGTTGTGTGTGACCTCACCCTTGCCAGCAAAGAGCACGCTATCTTCAAACAAACCGATACCGATGTAGCCAGTTTTGATGGCGGATTCGGTTCAGCACTCCTCGCACGTCAGGTTGGGCAAAAACGGGCGCGTGAGATCTTTTTTCTTGGTGCTAATTATTCCGCTCAGGAAGCTTACGAAATGGGTATGGTCAATAAGGTAGTTCCTCACAGTGAGTTGGAAAAAGTAGCTTACGAATGGGCACAGGAGATCCTGACTAAAAGCCCAACTGCAACCAAAATGGCTAAATTTGCCTTCAATGCTATTGATGATGGCATGGTAGGACAGCAGGTTTTTGCCGGAGAAGCCACACGATTGGCTTATATGACCGATGAAGCCGAAGAAGGTCGCAATGCCTTCCTTGAAAAACGAAAGCCAAATTGGGATAAATTTGACCGCTCCCCGTCATAGATAAATAATCAGATCAAACTACAGGAACTACAATTATGGATATTCGCCATGAGGAAACAGACCACAAAGGTGAATTCTTTATAGAAAAGGAAGGAAAACGAATTGCTGAAATAACCTACTCAAAAGCCGGCAGTGACAAAATCATCATTGATCACACGGAGGTCTTTGATGCCGGTCGCGGCAAAGGATACGGCAAAAAGCTTGTGAAACACGGCGTTCAGTTTGCCAGAGATAATGATCTAAAAGTGATGCCTTTATGCCCATTTGCCAAAGCCATCATCATGAAGGACGAGTCGTTACAGGATGTATTATAAATGTTCCAAGACCGCATCACATGCGGTACATCTCTTCCATCCCTGACATCATTGTTCCCGCAAACAAAAGTATAAAAAGTAAATAGAGTACGGTAAAGATCAGATAGACGATCAGGACTGCTCTCGCCCAGTTTCTTTTATTGGGATTGATGTGATCATTCAGGGACCAAACGATTAGCATCACCAGGCCGATCAAAGGCAGAAATGACAAAAATACCGTGATAACCCAATCTCTCAAACCCATTTCAGGATGGTTGGGTTGAGGTGATTCAAAAGAATTGACTTGATCGTTCATAATAAATGATGTGTCGGCTTTTCATTTAAACGGAAGTAAATACCAAAAAGTTACTTCACCCGAATAGACATAGAGCTTGTTTTCTCATCGATACTGAAATGAGCATCTTTCCAGGATGCCGGGCCAAACTTTCCCCTGGCATTGTTTGAAAAACCATAAGCTTCCTTGGGTATCCCAAGAAAATTAGAATCCAGTTTTCCATTTAAATTTTTATCATGATAAACGGCAATGGCATACTCCCCATAAGGCAATTCAACCTCATCCCAGATAACCGAATCACTGTTAACTTCAATAACTACTGCATGGAGTGGATCTTCTTTTTCACCATATGACTTTTCAGAGTTGAAGACGGCCACTCGAACTTCCCCTTTAATATCTGAAATGCCTTCGATCACCAATTCAAAGTCTGAGACCTTTCGTTCTTTTTCCGGATAGGATATCTCCTGAGCAAACACATTCATGGTGAGCAATGACGTTAATAAAAATATATAAACTGATTTCATTGAGTACTATCCGAATTTGATTTAATGTTATGTGAACTGTAATTGATCATTGAATAAAACTAAGCACTTTCAAAATAGTTTCATACCGTTTTTAACCGAAGTATCAGGAACCGCTAATACCACCCTGCCTTCTTCATCCGGGAATCCGGTCACCAGGCATTCAGACATGAAGGACCCGATCTGTTTGGGAGGAAAGTTTACCACAGCAATTATCTGCTTCCCAACTAAATCCTCTTTCGAGTAAAGGTCCGTTATTTGAGCCGAAGAACGCTTCTTTCCTATCGGCTCCCCAAAATCTACCGTCAACTTGTAAGCCGGTTTATGAGCCTCCGGAAAATCCTCGGCCTCCGTGATGGTACCTGTTCTCAGTTCTACTTTTTCAAAATCACTCCAGCTGATCGTATCCATGTAATGTCATTTAATTAAAAAACCCTGTCTTATTGAAAATGACAGGGTTTTAATTTAACCATTTAATAGATACCTAAAAGGCTATTTGATGAACAACATTTCACGATATACCGGCAACGGCCAGTAGTCATCGGCAACGTAACGCTCAAGGAAATCGATGGCATCACGGATCTCAGTCATCACCGGAAGTACTTCAGATTCTACCTTTTCAGCATGCTCTGAGGTATTATTGTATTTCAGATTAGCCTGAACATCGGCCAGTTTATCAAGGGCTGATCCCAGTTTATTCAAGCCGTCGTTTACTTTGGCCAGCATGGATCTAGATCCTGAGTTATCCAGACCCAGATCACCGGATTGTTCTGCGGCTTTGCTGAGTTCACCAATATATCGAACCGTTGCCGGGTAGATCATGGTCTTGGCGATCGACTCAATGGTATCAACCTCAATGGTACGGGTGGTGATATACTGTTCTGTCCAGATCTCTTTTCGGGAATGGATCTCTTTTTCGTTCAGTACTTTGTACTTCTTGAACAGCTTGATGTTCTCCTTGTTGGTTAGATATGGAATGGCATCCGGTGTCGTCTTCAGGTTTAGTAAACCACGCTTTTTAGCTTCTTTTTGCCAGCCATCTGAGTAACCATCACCATTAAAGATCACCGATTTGCATTCCTTAAGTCTGTCAGATAGAACCTTACCTAAAGCCTTTTCAATTGAACTCTTTTTGCTGGCCTTTTTCAGGTCTTCTGTCATGTCATCGATAGCTTCTGCCACAATAGTATTCAATACTACGATCGGGAATGAAGGCGACTGATTTGAACCGAGTGCACGGAACTCAAACTTGTTCCCTGTAAAAGCAAACGGAGAGGTCCTGTTACGATCGCCTGCGTGTTTTGGAAGATGTGGAAGAACCGGTGTTCCGAGGCCTAATAACCCACCTTGTTTCGAACTTTTTGCTCCTCCATTTACCAATTGCTCAATAATATCATGCAGTTGCTCTCCAATAAAAGAAGAGATAATGGCAGGCGGTGCCTCATTGGCTCCTAAACGATGATCATTTCCGGCATGTGCCACAGAGATCCTGACCAGGTCCTGATGACGATATAGTCCCAGTAAAACCGCGGTAAAGAAAAACAGGAACTTCATGTTCTCGTGTGGACTCTCTCCCGGTTCCAGCAGATTATCACCTTCAATAGTTGAAAGTGACCAGTTCAAATGCTTACCGCTACCGTTCAATCCATCGAATGGTTTTTCGTGAAGCAGGCATTCCAATCCATATTTTTTGGCCACTTTTTTAAGAACCATCATGGTCAACTGTTGATGATCGGCCGCCACGTTTGCCATTTCAAAAATCGGGGCCAGCTCATACTGACTTGGAGCTACCTCATTGTGTCGCGTTTTGACCGGTACACCGAGTTTGTACAATTCTTTTTCAACTTCCAGCATATACGATAGAACACGTTCCGGAATAGATCCGAAATAGTGATCGTCCAGCTCTTGTCCGCGTGGGGGTTTTGCCCCGACCAGGGTTCTGCCTGAGGTCAGGATATCCGGACGCCGGTACACAAATTCCTGATCGATCAGGAAGTACTCTTGTTCACAACCAACTGTTGATACAGCTCTCTTGGTTTGAACTCCAAACAACTCAAGGGCACTTTTGGTAGCTTTATTCAGTGCCTCATTCGACCTTAGGAGCGGCGTTTTATGATCCAGGGCTTCCCCTTTCCAGGAAGCAAAGGCTGTTGGGATGCAAAGATAAGTTCCATTTTGATTCTCGATGATAAATGCCGGCGATGTCGGATCCCAGGCAGTATAACCGCGAGCTTCAAACGTTGGGCGAAGTCCTCCACTCGGAAAACTGGAAGCATCAGGTTCACCCTGTATCAATTCCTTTCCGGAAAAGACGGCCATAGCCCCACCCCCCTGATTTGGAGTGATAAAACTATCATGCTTTTCAGCTGTCGATCCCGTCAGTGGCTGGAACCAGTGCGTATAATGAGTGGCACCTTTTTCGGTTGCCCAGTCTTTCATGGCTAACGCCACTGCATCAGCTACATCAATGTTCAGCGGTTCGCCTTCATCTATGGTTTTTTGAAGGTCTTTCCATGCTGCTTTAGGGAGCCTTTCTTCGAGTTTATCCAGAGTAAGTGTATTCTTACCAAAAATCTCAGGAATGTCCATGGATGTACTTCTAACCTCACCCGGCCTAAAATTTCGTGCAGCTGCTAAGTTATCGTATCGTTGGATAGCCTTGGTCATGTGATTCTTTAAAAAGTTTGGTTATTTGTTGAAATGACGACCAAATATAAAGCTATTTATTTCTTTTACTCAACTTTTTTAATAAATATTTTATCAACATATAACTATTACAGGCATTTTAAACCTCTTACTTTATTTTATTAAGAATAATCGAAGCTAGAACCGCTTTCAGCCTTAATAATTTTTCTGCTTTGGGTTATCTCTTCATTTTTTAAGCCACCTCCAAAAGTTGTATCTTTTATGATCATTTTATCCACAACCAATCCTGAAAATTATTACCCTTGAATTCATCAAAGTTGAGTCTATGGATCGAAGCAGCGCGACCTCAAACCCTTCCGGCGGCCATCATCCCGGTCGTTGTTGGTGCCTCTCTGGCTTACCGGGTTGATCTTATAAACTGGGGAAATTCAACCGTTGCCCTGATCTGTGCTCTGCTCATTCAGATCGGTACTAACTTTGCCAACGATTACTTTGATTTCATTAAGGGATCGGACACTGAAGATCGTATAGGTTTCCGAAGAGCTACGGCTTCCGGCTTAATCACCCCAGAACAAATGAAGCGTGCCACGATTCTGACCATGCTCTTTGCATTCATTATGGGTTTATACCTGGTCTGGTCTGCCGGCTGGATTGTGTTGTTGATTGGAATTCTCTCTCTCATTTTTGGGGTATTATACACGGGAGGACCTTTTCCGTTAGGCTATAACGGCCTGGGAGATGTCTTTGTCTTCATCTTCTTTGGCTTTGTTGCTGTCACGACTACCTACTATGTAAATGCTTTGGAATGGTCTGAAGCTTCATTCTGGGCCTCTATTGCCGTGGGAGCTTTATGCGTCAATATCCTGGTGGTCAATAACCTCAGGGATGTGGAACAGGATAAGCGATCCGGAAAAAGAACCCTTGGGGTTTTACTGGGTGAAAACGCCTTAAAGTTTGAGTATATACTCATGGCAGCTTTAGCCTATGCCATTCCACCCCATTTCTACTTCATTTTGGGTTTTGATCTGTGGATACTACTACCGTTTGTAGCCGCACCACTGCTTATATATTTCAGCTATAAGATCTGGACAGAAACCGATAAAAGTAAACTCAACGGAATGCTTGAAAAGACGGCTAAATTTATGATATTATATGGCTTTCTGTTTTCTATCGGTATACTCATGAATTAATGCTTAAATTATATAAATATCATCTGCCGTTTACTTCCCCGCTTCAGATCTCGGGGAATAAATTTTTTCATCGGGATGGAGTGATATTAACCTATGAAGATTCTGAAAGTGGTGTAAAAGCCTATGGGGAAGTCGCCCCCTTACCGGGTTTTTCAGATGAAGATCTTGAGGATGTGACCGAGGTGTTGAAAACCAACAAAGGTTACATCAACACATCCATCAAAGAAAATAATGGAAAAGAAGCCCTTAAGGTCCTCGATCAAATTCACCGCTTCCCTTCTCTGAGCTTTGGCCTGGATACCCTGCTGCATGATCTTGCCGCAAAGCGCGAAGGTAAATCTCTTTCTTCCCACTTATTTAACCACTTCAATGCAGACATAAAATGTAATGCCACCATTGGTATTCAGGAGGTTAAAAGTGCCTTGAAAAAAGCCGATGAATTTGTGAAAGCCGGTTATGGCACGCTCAAGATCAAAGTTGGGTATCAGATCACGCGGGAAGTGCGCATCATAAAGCAGCTTCGTGAAAAATATCCTGAACTTAAGATTCGATTGGATGCCAATCAGGCCTGGCTCCCGGATGAAGCCATCAAGCACCTCAGGTTACTGGAAAAATTTAACATTGAATACTGTGAACAACCCGTCATAAAAGATGACATCTATGGATTAAAGCGGGTTACTGATGCAGCAAAAATTCCAATCGCTGCAGATGAATCTTTTCGGAACAAAAGGTCGGCTAAAGAACTATCATTTGTGAAAGCCATGAATGTGGTGATCATTAAACCAACGCTGATGGGGACCTACAAGGATATTTTCGTAACAAAAGAGATCGTCGATACTCATGTTATAGAAGCTGTGCTAACTACCGCACTTGAATCTGCGGTCGGTCGGGCAGCTATTGCAGCCCTTTCAGCAGGCTTAGGTGATCCTAAATATGCTCAAGGCTTGGCAACCGGTTCGTTTTTACAAGAGGATCTTGCATCAGACAGTTGGCTTAACTCCCCGAATGTGAAGATCCCGGAAACTCCCGGTTTAGGAATTAATATTGAATTAGAAGGACTCGCAGAGATTTAACGGTATATGTTCAAATCAAGGCTACATAATTTTGAATTCAGGAAAAATGAGAAACAGGATGTGTTCTTGTCTTCAAAACACGGAATGTATACTTATTCCGATCTTGATCGGTTTACGGCCTTTTTTAAGGATGTAGTAGAAGATAACGCAGATTCCCTGAAGTGGCCGGTGGCCTTTATTGCCGAATCCTCAGATGTCTTGGTCTTTTGTATCGCAGCCTGCTGGAAACTGGGTATCCCCTTCATTCCCATCCATCCAAACGCTAAAAATGGAGATCTTGAACAATACCTTGATGTACTCAAACCTGCATTGATCTTCTGCGACAGTAAGAACCGAAACCGGTTAGGATTTGATAATGTCATACAGATAGATGATGATTTTTTCCTTAATTCCTTTAATTTTGATACCCGTAACGTAGATCTCCCTGAAGCGGATGATCTGGATGACGAACTCGTTTTTGGTTATTTCTTTACTTCCGGCACCACCAGTGAACCCAAGATCGTCCCGTTGAAAAGACGACAGATCCTGAGTGCTGCCATTGCCTCGGCTGAGAACTTAAAACCCGATCCCAACCATTTCTGGCTGCTTTGTCTACCCTTGAATCATATCGGAGGCATATCCATAATTCTGAGATCCCTCATTTATGGCTCAGCCATTTACCGCCTAGGTAAATTTGATAAAGAAATAGTTCGTGAGTTTTTGGAGGAAAATAAACGTTTCCAGGCCGCTTCCCTGGTGCCTACCATGCTCAAGCGTTTGATGAACGACTCTCTTTTTAAAACTCATCGTGAGTTCAAATCCATACTGCTTGGTGGTGGACCGGTTACCCAACAATTACTGAGAAAAGCTGCTGAGCGGGGTATTCCTATTGTATCCAGTTACGGCATGACGGAGACCTGTGCGCAGATTATAGCCAATCCGCTTCTGGCTCCATCCGGTATGTACACCCCCCTGAAAAGCGTGGGAAAACCATTCCCTCCCAATGAAATGCAGATCAGGGATGAAAACGGAAAAGTATTGGGCAAGAATCAGTCAGGCCTGTTATGGCTCAAAGGCCCGCAGGTATTTGACGGATATTATAACAGTTCTGAAAATGACATTAAGTTTGATGAGGATGGTTGGTTCAATACGGGTGACTATGGGCATATGAATGGTTTTGGCCACCTCTTCATTGAATCCCGTCGTACCGATCTCATCGTCACCGGTGGCGAGAACGTAAACCCCAATGAAGTGGAAGAAGCCATGCTCAAGCTTCCGCTGATCAAGGAAGCCGTTGTGATCGGCTTGCCGGATGAGGAATGGGGCGAACGGGTAACAGCCGTGGTCACCCTGACCAATGGCAAGACCCCACAGATCGAAGAGATCAAGGAACAGCTCAAAGGCAGTCTCATCGACTTCAAGATCCCCAAAGAACTGAAGATCGTCAAAGAATTCCCCATGACCGAAACCGGGAAGGTCAAGCGTTGGGAATTGGTTAAGAAGTTTGGGTAGGAATCTACCAAATCCATCATTCAGCTCAGTATTTTTTTAGAACAGATTCTGACACCAACAAGAGCCGGGTGATGGAGTGAGTATACTTTATTTTTAAGCTCTGCTTCTGGACGAGATTAAATAATAAACAATACTTTCAGGGAATGTTCTTTAAGGGTACAATAATACAGGTATTAATATTTTTTATGATTCTGTAGCTCAGTCGAATAGGCATATAAAAGGTATGGTGATTGATAACCGGACCAATGAACCCATAGCTTATGCAAACATTGGATTCACAAGTATAGGAAAAGGCACTTCCACGGATCAATACGGAATGTATGAACTCCGATTTCCAAATAATGATGATACTGATTCCCTACAGGTTTCTGCTATTGGATACTTTAGTGTAAAAGTTTCGGTTTTGGAAGCATTGCAAACTGATACAATAAGACTAAAACCTCGAACTTATGAATTTAAGGATATAAGAGTATCAGGCCGTAAGCCAAGAACTAAATGGATCGGTAAAAAAATACGTCCGATCATGCCGGGAGCATTTGGCGCCAGCGGACCGGGAAAGACGATAGGAGCAGCTTTTGCATTTAAAGTAGAATGGCGAGATAGACTTCCCTTGAGGCCTTTGAATGCCCGGTTATACCTCAGTGAGAATCTTAATGACAGTCTTCGTATTAGATGCAGGTTTATGAATGTTGATGATTCGGGTGAGCCCGGAGAAGACCTAATTCCATTAAACTACATTCTGACCACTGATAAAAAGAGTGGTTGGGTAACGTGTAATTTTACGGACGATCTATTGCTCATTAATGAGAAACAATTCTATGTGGTTTTTGAATGGCTCAAAATGAGTAACTCGAAAAATGTAGCACCTCTTT
>JAASTO010000068.1 GCA_021767245.1 Balneolaceae bacterium | reverse complement strand
TAAACTTCTGGGAAGTATTCGGGGAAGACGGTCCGTTTGGGAATATTGCCTTCGCTATTCGGGCGCGGGTTGAAGGCCTCCGTGACTTCGGACCATCCCAATCACCGTTCAACAGTTTTTTGTTGTTACAAGGGTTGGAAACATTGTCGCTAAGAGTGGAACGTCATAATGAAAACGCCCGGAAACTTGCGAACTGGCTCAAGGATCATGAAGCTGTGGACTGGATCAGTTATACCGGACTGCCTGACCATGATCATCACGAAAGGGCAAAACAATATCTGAGAAACGGGCAGTTTGGGTCTGTTTTCACTTTTGGTGTAAAAGGAGGCTATGATGCTGCACGTGAGTTCATTGAGAATACAGAGTTATCAAGTCATGTGGCTAACATCGGGGATGCCAAAACGCTTGTCATCCATCCGGCCTCAACCACGCACCAGCAACTCAATGAGGTTGAACAGAAAGCCAGTGGCGTAAAGGGTGACCTTATCCGTGTATCGGTTGGCATAGAGCATATCGATGATATCATCGAAGATTTTGAAAAGGCCTTTGCCAAATTACATGTACCTGCTTGATACAAACATTGTACTCCATTGCGGATATGGTGGAAATCCATATCCGCTTTTATCAAACAATCCTCAGGAGAACCTGCGAGCATCCAACGGTCCTCGCAGCGTTCGGCTTTAAATTTATTACCTATATACGCAATGCTCGTAGATCTTATCGGACACTTCGAGGTTGCTCACTATCAGAATCTATATGAACAAAGGAATAACAGTCACAACATTACAGAAAAACTGGACTACAGAATCAGGTCATACTTTCTCTTCAGTAGATATTGCATGGAAAAGCTGGGGAACACTCAATGAAAAACGAGACAATGTGATCCTTATCTGCCATGCCTTAACCGGACATGCAGCAGCCGACGAATGGTTTGGCGGTTTATTTGATCAAGACGGTATCCTCGACCCTGAGGAGCATTTTATTCTTTGCGTCAATGTTCCGGGAAGTTGTTATGGTTCCACAGGTCCCACTTCCATCAACCCTAATACAGGTAACCCCTGGCAGGCAGACTTCCCTCCCATCACCATCCGGGATATCGTAACTTTTCATCAGCTTTTACTTAATGAATGGAATATTCAGGGTATTGAGCTGGTGTTAGGAGGATCCATGGGGGGTATGACAGCCCTTGAGTTTGCCCTTATGGATGACAGAGTTAGATCAGCCGCTCTTTTTGTAATGGGGAAAACTCATTCTCCATGGGCTATTGGTATCAGTGAGGCACAGCGGATGGCCATCCGTGCTGATCAAAAATGGAAACATGGTTATTACGATACCCAGGATCCTCCTACCAAAGGGATCGAGGCTGCCAGAGCTATGGCTATGATCACCTATCGTACCCCTGAAAACTATGAGGAAAAATTCTCGCGCAGGATTCATCCCGAGAAACAGATCTTTCAGGTGGAATCTTATCTGCACTATCAGGGAAAGAAGCTGGCAAATCGATTTGATGCCAATACTTATGTGATCTTATCAAAGGCTATGGATTCGCATGATGTTTCCAGAGGCCGGGGAACCTTTAAAGAGGTCCTTGGCAATTTAAAGACTCCTGTTTTAGTGGTCGGCTTTGACAGTGATCAACTTTATCCCATTCATGAACAGAGAGAACTGGCCGATTTATTGCCGAACAGCACCCTTGCTGAATTAAGCTCACCCTATGGGCATGATGCCTTTCTGATCGAGTTCGAGAAGCTTAACGCGCAACTAAAACCCTTTTTTCACTCACTTAAAAAATCTCATTCATCATGACACTTGCATTAAAAAAAACCCAACCTGAAACAAAACCGGATAAGAAAAAACTTTCCATATTTCTGGCCGGAATCGGCGCCGTAGGCGGAACCCTGCTTGAGCAGATCAGGGATTTAGAGCATCCCCGATATGATCTCGAGATCGTAGGATTTTGCAATAGCCGATTCACTTGCTGGGAACCGGATGCAGAACAACTCAATGACCCAACAAATATCTGTTGCGGAGCAAAAACTGATTGGGACTCCATCCCCAAAAAAATACTGGACAAAGCCGACCACGACCTGGTGTTTGTGGATGCCACCGGGAGTGAAAATGTCGCCCGGGTTTACCATGACCTACTGCAACATGGTATTCATATAGCCACACCCAGTAAACTGGCAAACACCTTTGAACAGGAATACTTTGATGCACTCGATAAGATCTGTATCGAACATAATTCGCACTACCGGTACGAGACCGCGGTTGGCGCCGGACTTCCTGTAGTAAGCACCATCAAAACCCTTCTGAACAGCGGGGATGAGATTACAAAAATAGCAGGGGTCGTTTCAGGTACCATGACCTATTTATTTAATCAGCTGGAGGCGGGAGTATCTTTCAGTCAGTCGGTTCAAAATGCTAAAACTAATGGCTACTCAGAGCCTGATCCACGCGATGACCTCTCAGGAGAGGATGTAGCACGCAAGTTTCTCATTCTTGCCCGAATAAGTGGTTTTGAATTTGATAGAGAACAGATCCGGGTTGATTCGCTGGTTCCTGAAAAACTGGTATCACTGTCAACCGATGAATTTCTTCAAAAATTACCTGATTATGATTCCCATTGGAAAAGCCGTAACGCTCAGGCCTTGGTCAACAATAAGAAGTTACGATATGTGGGAGAATTTACCCCGGATGGTATTTCAGTCGGTGTCAGTGAAGTGAAGGCCGATTCTCCCCTATCCCATTTAAAAGGCACCGACAACCTGATACAGATCTATACGCGCAGATATAGCGACTCACCTATTGTGATACAGGGACCGGGCGCCGGAAAAGAGGTTACAGCCGCAGGCGTTTTGGGGGACATCATTGATATAGGAGGGTTGGTTTAGGGAGAATTCAAAATGAAATACTTGAAATTTTGAAGACCTTTTTTGGTAGTATTTGTCATTGACCCATTTAGAAGGGTTATTGCGAATATATTCTGAGATGCGGTTATAAGATTCTTTGTCTCGAACAATATGATCATAATATTTGGGCTGCCATTTAAACTCAGGATCAATTTTCCTGGCAGATTTGGTTACCCCAATTTTAAACCCACGAATTATTGATGGCAGGTTTTTGGATTGAGGTCCAAATTTATTCAAGGGTTTTTGCTTGCCCGTTCGTTGGGATACAATATTTTGTGATCCTACCTTATCACGGGCATCATTATCCTTGTCAATAATAATTATTCCATGGACATGATTTGGCATCACAATAAATTCACCTAATTTGACAAACGGGAAATGATCCGGTATCTCCAGCCAGCAGGTTTGTGCAATTGACCCAATTTTGGACAAATGCATTTTGGCATCTGGATTTGAACCGATCTTATCCTTCGAATTCGACCGTAGTGACGCAAGATTTTGCGTCACTACGGTGTCTAAATGATCATCAATATTCGAACCAACAACCTCACCAAAAAAACACACTCGTTTATCTGCACATATCGTTACAAAATAAACGCCATTCCATCCATAATCCCACGACCTCAATCGAACAGTTTCTGACCTATATTTTTTATATCTCTTCTTTTGCATATCTGTTTCATTGGTACGACCTTCTTTCAAAATAACAGATTTCCAAAAAACCACAATTCAATGCGATACTTGATCCTTTTTCTAACCGCTGTCCTATCGCTCCAATCTGCGCAATCTCAGGAGAGGCAACGTGCAAGAGATCTTGGTATTAAAACGGGAATATTGATGCCCGGTACCCTGAATACCATCACGGATGTTGAAGGGGTTAAGGTTGGGCACCGGACGATCATTGAAGGTGAGGATATCCGCACCGGTGTAACCATGATCTTGCCACATGATGGAGACCTCTTCAGGTTACGCGTACCGGCAGCAGTTTACGTGGGTAATGGGTTTGGGAAGGCTTTGGGATTCACTCAGGTTCAGGAACTGGGCGAGATCGAAACACCTATTGGGCTGACCAACACACTGAGTATTCATACGGTAGCTAATGGCATCACCGACTACATACTGCGTCAACCAGGCAATGAAAATGTACGGTCTGTCAATCCGGTGGTAGGAGAAACCAATGATGGTTGGTTAAATGACATCCGCGGACGGCATGTGACCATGAACCATGTTTTTGAAGCTATAGATAATGCCAAAACCGGACCTGTTGAAGAAGGAAGCGTGGGGGCCGGAACCGGAACCTCAGCCCTGGGTTTTAAAGGAGGGATCGGCACCGCATCCCGAATACTCCCTGAAAAACTGGGAGGATACACCGTCGGTGTTTTAGTACAGTCCAATTTTGGTGGTGTCTTAACCATAGATGGAGCACCGGTCGGGGAAGAACTTAACAATCACTATCTGTCCAGCGAAGTCCCTTATGATGTGGACGGCTCGATCATGATCGTGATCGCAACGGATGCGCCTCTCCTTTCCCGAAACCTTGAACGATTGGCCAAACGGGCTTTTATGGGAATTGCACGGGTAGGTGGATTTGCCTCAAATGGAAGCGGTGATTATGTGATTGCTTTTTCTACCAATAAAGATGTCAGGATAGAATCAGAAGATACTGGTTCAACCCAAAATTATACGGAGCTGAATAACTCTGATACAACCCCGCTATTCCTTGCAGCCGTTGAGGCTACCGAAGAAGCTATTTTAAATTCTTTATTTATGGCCACCACTGTGACAGGTGATCGTGGGCATACCCAAAAAGCCCTTCCTATTGATCAGGTTCTCGGCATTATGAAGAAGTATGATCTACTTGAAAATTAAACCGTAAAAACGCACTGAATCTGTCCAAGATCCAAGCACAGGTTTTATCCAACTGATGAAACTGTATTTCCCATTCAGATATTCTACCACTCTCTCCCACTATTCATCCACACCCATCACTTTTCCTGACTTTATTTAAAAAATCAGCCTTCTTTATAACAATAGGGCCACTTTCTTCTTTCCCGAAATTATTTCTCGTGCTCTTTCTGATCAGATCCCAACCTAATTAAAAGAATTAATGGAAAGGTCTTGACACATTGTCGCTCTTTAGGGTACATTGTGGGGTGAAGTGGGAGATAGTGGGGACTTATCTCTGTACAGTTATTTAGCAATCATAAACACGCGGGATATCGTGCCAAGTTTCAAAGGACAATACGAGCATAGTATAGATGCCAAGGGGCGAGTGGCCTTTCCTGCGAAATTGCGCAAATCCCTCAACCCTGCTGCACAAGAACGCTTCACCGTGGTCCGCGGACAAGAACCCTGTCTTTATCTATATCCCGAAGACGAATGGGAGAATGTCGAAGCTAAGCTATCCCGCATTAACAACTTCACAAAGAAAGGCCGTTTAGCTAAAAGAAACTTCCTTCGCTATGCTGAGGATGTCTCCCTGGATAAGCAAAACCGTATCGCCCTCCCCTCCGACCTAATGGAATACGCTGCTATAAACGGTAAAGCTGTATTTCTTGGAATGGGTGAATTCATAGAGGTTTGGGATCCGGATAAACTGGATGAAATGGATTCAGCCCTGGATGACGGTGCATTTGAAGAAATTTTTGAACAGGTAATGGGAGATGAACCGGAAAGTGATGGTGCATGATATGACCTCATATATAGAACATATTCCGGTACTGCTTCACGAATCAGTCGATGCTCTCGTTACTGATAAGGATGGCATATATATAGACGGCACCTTAGGTGGCGGCGGCCATTCTAAAGAAATACTAAAAAAGCTTGGTGAAAACGGACGGCTATACGGCATCGACCAGGATGATGAAGCTCTTGAAGCGGCATCAAATCATATTGGCGATGACTCCCGTTTTATCCCCATAAAAGGCAATTTTGGCTATCTGACGACTATCCTACCTCCCCATACCCACAGTCAGATAGCCGGAATCCTTTTGGATCTTGGCGTATCAACCCATCAGATCAAGGAACCGGAACGCGGCTTCAGCTTTCAGGAAGACGGTCCGCTTGATATGCGTATGGGCAACCTGTCAGGCGTTTCTGCCTATCAGGTGGTTAATGAGTACGATTACGAAAAGCTGCGTGATATCATATTTCATTACGGAGAAGAAAAACAAAGCAGAAAGATCGCACGAGCTATCATTGATGCTCGCCCTATTGAAACGACCGGAGAATTACGTAAAGTCATCTCATCGGTTGTGAATCAACGTTTTGAAGTAAAATCTTTGGCGCGTGTTTTTCAGGGCATTCGAATTGAGGTAAACCGCGAATTGGAAATGCTCGAAAATGTATTGGAGCAATCTCTCGAGGTATTAAAACCCGGTGGACGAATTGTTGCCATTTCCTATCACTCCCTTGAAGACCGGATTGTAAAGCGATTCTTTAAGGCCGGTAATTTTAAAGGAAAGGTTGAAAAGGACTTTTACGGGAACCCTATTTCCCCGATCCGTCCGATAAATAAGCAGCTCATAACACCATCCAAAGAAGAGATCGAACGAAATTCAGCCTCCCGGAGTGCTAAACTCAGGATTGCAGAAAAAACAGAGGGGTAAACATTATGATGGTACAGTCACCACTTAAGAAACATGATGTAAGACCAAACCTCCGCAAGGTTGAGAAACCCTTAGAAAACGGAAAGATCGGTTCAGCCCCAAATAGAAAGCATTCCGGTTCCAATAAGGTGAAAGATAAGATCAGCCTTCCAAAGATCAAGCCCTGGAAGATCATTATGGGAAGTATCATCATCGGGATCTTAGGTTTTGCATATTTGACCCATGTTTTTTCTACCCAAAGGCTGCTTGAAGAAGTTCAATTTCTGGAAGCAGAATACAATCGGTCACGTGCCCAATTTGACGAACTGAAACTGAGATACGACCGCATGGTTGGCCCCGCCGATATCTATGACAAGGCGGAAGCCCAGGGTTTCATCAACGGCGGTCCGGCAGATAAAGTCATTGTTATAAAGGAATAGGGGAACATGGACGAACGTACTGCCATACTGAGCCGAATGTTTATCATTTTAGGGTTTGTTCTCCTCATACCCTGTGCTTTAGGGTTTCAATTAATTCGCGTCAATTACTTTGAGGGTGAAGAACTTCGCGCTTTGTGGAGCAAACAGGCTATTGATCAGATCCCTATTCCGGCACAACGGGGCAACATCTATGACGCCAATGGAACCTTGCTGGCTACTAACGCGGTGGATTACCGCCTTGCTTATGACCCCAAGGTGCCTTACAACGGAGGTATTGGTGTACCTAAGGAGCTTGAAAATAAACTGATTCAAAAGTTAGCCACACTGACCGGTAAAAGTGTAGCTCATTATAGAAATAAGATCAACAGCGCTCCGCCCCAATCCCGATATATCGTATTAGAAAACGAACTGTCGGTGATTATAAAGGATGAGATAAAAGCCCTGGATATCAAAGGAGTTATTCTGGAAGAAAATTATAAGAGAAAATACACCTTTGGTCCTCTTGCTTCACATGTACTTGGCTTTGTGAACCATGAAACCGACGGGCGTATCGGCCTTGAAGCCTATTATAATGAAGAATTAAAAGGTGAAGACGGAGTTCGACAGGTTCGCCGGGACCCTTTCAATCGTATTTTTGAATATATCGGCGCCCCCAAAAAATTACCGCGTGACGGTTACTCCCTCCATACCACCATCGATGCTTACATCCAAGCCATTCTGGAAGATGAACTGAAAGCCGGCGTTGAAAAACATCTTGCTAATTATGGAACCGGGATCATCATGGATCCAAAAACCGGGGCCATTAAAGCCATGGCGAATTATCCGACCTACGATCCTAATGATCCTGCAAGTTCAGATGAGGAAAATCGTCGTAATTTTGCCATCAGCGATATGATCGAACCCGGCTCAACTTTTAAACTGGTGACCGCCGTCGCGGCTGTTGAGCAGGGCGTGGTGAGTTTTGACGAAATATTTGAAACACCGGATAACGGAGAAGTCGTTATTCATGATCTCGTCTTAAGAGACCACGATCCGCTTGGAGACCTTACCTTTGAAGAAGTGATCCAGAAATCATCCAATGTAGCAACCGCTGAGATCGCCATGCGGATGAAGCCGGAAGTGTTTTATCAGTACGCCAGAAACATGGGTTTTGGAACAGAAACCAACATCGACCTGATCGGTGAAGTACAAGGGAACCTGGCAAAACCGTATGAATGGAGTTTAGTGACCCTGCCCTGGATGTCGCACGGATACGAGATACAAACTACCTCCCTTCAGATCGCTCAGGCCTATGCCGCTTTTGCAAATAACGGCATGATGATGAGACCATACCTGGTTGAAAAAATTGAAGATAAAAACGGCGAGGTGGTTATGAAACATGAACCGGTTGAGATCAGAAGGATCGCCAAAAAATCAACCCTCGAAAAATTACTTCCCGTTTTTGAAAGTGTGGTGGCAGATTCCGGTACCGGATATCTTGCTCAGGTTGAAGGCCTCAGAATAGCCGGTAAAACCGGTACAGCAAAAAAAGTGGTAAATGGCCGGTACACTAATAATTACAGAGGGTCTTTTGTAGGATTCTTTCCGGTCGATGACCCTCAGTATGTGGCCTTCATTCTATTGGATGAACCCAGAACTAGTGGTTATGGTGGGTTCACGGCTGCTCCAATTTTTAGAAATATTGCCCTTCGCATTGCTGGATTAGACAATGATATTCAACGTAGCATGAGCACGATTGAAGAAGAAGCCCCACTGGCTGTTCGTGCCCCTTTCCTGAGAGGCTTAAGCCCAGAAGAAGCCAAAACATTGTTAAAGGAACTGAATGTACAGTATGAAATAAACGGCAGCTCCGGATATGTAGCAGCACAGATACCTGAAGCAGGAACTGAACTGAAAGCCGGTGATAAAATTTCTCTCACTCTCTCAGAAACATTTACCAAAGCTGAAAGTGAGACTGTAAAAGAGGGATATGCTGAGATCCCGGAATTGAGAGGCATGAATATGCGAAAAGCCACAAATCTGCTGGCTGACCTGGGTTTAAAAACCGAGATCATCGGTTCAGGAACCGTTTTTGCTCAGTATCCTCAAAAGGGTGAATGGTTAAGAAAAGGATATACCGTCACTCTTAGAGGAAAAGCACGATCACTCGAAACACTAACAAACGCAACAAAAAGATAATTGACCTTAGAACGACTCATAGAAATTTGTAATCCACTGCATGTGACCAATGCCAATTATGGTATTGAGTTAGGCTCACCGGTACTTGATTCGCGGGAAGCCAAAGATCGGTCCGTTTTTATTGCCGTAAGGGGCACCCGGGTTGATGGCCACATGTTCATAGAAAACGCTGTTGAACGTGGAGCTTCTGTGGTGATCTGTGAGGATTCATTTTATAGCCAAAAAGATGTTTGCGTGATCGAGGTTGAAAACACAAAGGCCCTCACCGGTATCATCGCTCAGGAATTCGCCGGAAATCCGGCTAGAAAGTTGCAGATCGTTGGGATCACCGGAACCAATGGAAAAACCACAACCGCAACTTTGGTTTATCAGGTATTAAGAGCCTGTAATAAAAAAGCATCCCTTCTGGGAACCGTCAGTAAGAGAATCTTGGATGATGAATTTGACAGTAAACTGACTACTTCTGACCCACTCGAATTGGCCAACGACATGCAGAGAATGGTCGAAGCCGGTTCTGAGTATCTGGTTATGGAAGTATCATCTCATGCCCTGGATCAGCATCGGGTGGCCGGTGTGCCATTTAAAGTGGCTGCTTTCACAAATTTAAGTCACGATCACCTGGATTATCATGAAACTCTTGAAGAATATGCAAAAGCTAAACGAAGACTATTTGATAATCTAAGTGAGGAGGCATTTGCTGTTGTAAACACTGATGACAAATTCGGTAATTTTATGCTGGAGAGATGCAAAGCCCAAAAAATAGCTCTAAGCTTTGAACATGATTCGGCATATATCCTTGAGAATACCGCTAATGGTATTTCCATTATTACAGACGGCCAAAAAATTGAGAGCCCACTGCTTGGCAAATTCAATGCTTACAATTTAGGTGAGGCCTACCTAATATGTAAATGTTTGGGCCTGGACCCGAAAGATATTATTAAGGCCTTATCAGTAGCGAAAGGAGCGCCAGGAAGAATGGAGCCTGTAACAGGTTCAGGCGAACAGGGTCCTTTAGTTATTGTCGATTATGCCCATACCCCTGATGCCCTGCAAAATGTTCTATCTACACTTTCGGCTGTAAAAGATGCTTCCCAAAAATTAACCGTGGTATTTGGCGCCGGCGGTGACCGGGATTCTGCGAAGCGACCTGAGATGGCTAAGGTATCCGAATTATTCGCCGATAAAGTGATCGTTACGAGCGACAATCCCCGAACAGAAAACCCGGACGTGATCATTGCTGATATCATTGCAGGTTTTGAAAACCTTGATAAAGTGGCGAGTGTGACCAATCGGCGTGATGCTATTGAAAAAGCCATTCAGGAAGCTGATGACAATGAGATCATATTGATAGCCGGTAAGGGACATGAAGATTATCAGGAGATAAACGGTGAACGGCATCATTTTGATGATCGTGAGATCGCATCTGAACTTCTGCAACTTAAGGTTGGGGAGGGTCAATAATGCTGCACGAACTATTCACCTGGCTTGACTCCGTTTACGATGTACCGGGCACCGGTGCTATTGCATTTATCTCTACGAGAACGGCACTTGCTGCCATTACCTCGCTGCTCATTAGTCTTTTCATTGGTAAGAAGATCATTCACTGGCTGAGTAAACTTCAGCTCAAAGAGGTGATCCGTGATGATATTGGACTGGATCATCACCTGGCCAAAGGCTCAACCCCTACCATGGGTGGTGTGATCATCATTCTGGCCATTATCATTCCAACCATACTCTGGGCACGCCTTGATAGTATTTACAGCTGGCTCATCGTATTTGTAACACTGACCTTAGGGGCTGTAGGCTTTATTGATGACTATATCAAAGTGGTCAAAAAAGACAAGAGTGGACTGGCCGGTTGGTTCAAGGTCGCCGGACAGGTTTTTGTAGGCCTGATCGTAGGCGCAACCCTTTATTTTCACCCCGAGTTTGAATCCTTCAATTCGCTTTCGACAGTTCCATTTTTGAAGAATGTGAACATAGACTACGCCTATTTCGGTGACACCATGGGCTGGATCATTTATATCACCGTTGCCGTATTCATTATTACGGCAGTCAGTAACGCTACTAATTTGACAGATGGCCTGGATGGACTTGCTGCCGGAACCTCAGCGATCTGTGGGATCGTCTTTGCGATATTCGCCTACGTTTCGGGCCGTGTTGATTTTTCCGGCTTCCTTGACATCATGTACCTTCCAGGTGCCGGTGAGCTAACCATCTTTACCGCCTCACTTATTGGAGCCTGTATCGGGTTCCTTTGGTACAACACGAACCCGGCCTCGGTTTTTATGGGTGATACCGGTTCCCTTGCCCTTGGTGGTGCCTTCGGTGCTCTTGGTCTTATGCTTCACAAAGAACTTTTACTGCCGTTTATTTGCGGGATCTTCTTTTTCGAAACCCTTTCAGTGATCATTCAGACCACCTATTTCAAGTACACAAAACGAAAATACGGGGAAGGTAAACGTGTCTTTTTGATGACCCCAATCCACCATCATTATGAGAAAAAAGGATGGCCTGAGCAGAAGATCGTGGTCCGATTTTGGATAATTACCATTTTACTGGGAATTCTAAGCTTGTTAACCCTTAAGATCCGATGAGAGATATAAAGGGAACACATATCGTCGTGATCGGTGCTGCCAAAAGCGGTATAGCTGTGGCACTTTTGCTCAAGAAGAAAGGGGCTGAAGTATTTGTAACTGATCATGGATCGGTCAACCGCGATTTCAGGTCAAAACTTGAAGCGGCTGACATTCCTTTTGAGGAAAACGGTCATACCGATGTAGCAAAACAGGCCGAATTTGCAGTCGTAAGCCCCGGTGTGCCCACCGAATCCCCTATGGTTCAGTATTACCTGGATCAGGGAAAAGACGTGTTTTCAGAAATTGAAGTGGCAAGCTGGTT
>JAASTO010000067.1 GCA_021767245.1 Balneolaceae bacterium | reverse complement strand
GGTGTGTTTATCACGCCTGATCTGGGGGAATCCATATTAGCTGATCCAAGGCTCGCTGAGCTTTCAGGAGGTGTGACCTCAGAAGAAGCCCTTCGGAAATTAGTGCAGATCAATGTGGACCGGGGAGCGGAATTTATTAAAACTCGGGGCACGGAAAGAGCCGGCTTGCCCAATACCGATCCAAGAAAACAGACCTATACCGAAAATCAGCTCCGGATCGTGGTAGAAGAAGCCGCTAAATATGATGTGCCTATCCAGATTCACGGTCACGGTGACGAAGGGTCTTATGCAGCGGTGAGTGCCGGTGCCAGAAGTATAGAACACGGTACGTATCTCAGTGATAGGACCCTTGACCTGATGGTGCAGAAAGGGACCTTTTTTGTACCAACTTACAGTACGGTGTATGATCTGACCCAGCCGGGTGGTGATTATGATAATCCGATCTTAAGAAACAGAGGTCGCCATATGCTACCGGAGCTGGGTAATACAGTACAACGTGCCCGCGAAAAAGGAGTGAAGATCGTAACTGGGGCTGACACCGGTTATGGCCCAAATAGCCTTACCCGGATAAGTCATGAATTGACCTTTTTTGTAGAACTGGGTTTCACCCCATATGAAGCTATTCGAAGTGCTACAATGGTGGCTGCTGAGTTACTTAGAATTCAGGACGAAACAGGTCAATTAGCGCCCGGATATGAGGCAGACCTGGTGGTTCTTAACAGTAATCCGATACAGGATATGAAGGCAACACAGGATGTGATCCTCGTTATGAGCAACGGGCACATGGTCTTTAACCGATTGCCATTTCAGATATCGGAGTGAATTAAAGATCAAAATTTGGGTGCGTTTTCTGAAGCAGGCATATAAGCTTTAATGCATGTCTTTTTGGGAAATAACCGGTATTATTAGGGCAGAAGAAATAATTACCTAAACGCACCAAAAGAACTTAATGGCTGATCAGGAACGACCAAGCTTTGAAGAAGCTTTAAAGAAGCTGGAAAGCATAGTTGAAGAGCTTGAAAATGAGGAGATCACACTTGAGGACTCCGTTAAATTGTATGAAGAGGGAGTAAAGATGTCTCGGTTCTGCACTGAGATATTGGAACAAGCTGAACTGCGAATCGAACAAGTTAACGAAGCTGATACCTAATAATTTCAAACGAGACATTATGGAGAGCTTACAGCCGAAGCCGGGAACACTGCTTGCGAGCATTGATTCTCCTGCCGATCTAAAAAAATTAAATCCTGAACAGTTGCAGGATGTCTGCGATGAACTTCGGCAATATATCATCGATCAGGTTTCAGTGAATGGCGGACATTTTGGAGCCAGTCTTGGGGTTGTAGAGCTAACCACAGCATTGCATTATGTGTACGATACTCCCAAAGATCTTTTGGTATGGGATGTAGGGCATCAGGCTTATGGGCATAAGATCCTGACCGGACGCAGAGATCAGTTTCATACGAACCGCCAATACGGTGGGCTCTCAGGTTTCCCAAAACGATCGGAAAGTGAGTATGATACTTTTGGGGTGGGTCATTCCAGTACCTCCATTTCAGCCGCTTTGGGAATGGCTGTGGCGCGAGATCTGGATCAGTCCGATAAAAAAGTAGTGGCAGTGATCGGTGACGGCGCTATGACTGCCGGCCTGGCATTTGAAGCCATGAACAATGCCGGCGCCATGAACAGTGATATTCTGGTGATCCTGAATGATAACAACATGTCCATTGATCCCAATGTGGGGGCTTTGAAGGAATATCTGGCAGATATCACGACCAGCAAGACCTTTAACAAGATGAGGGATGAGATCTACGACATGCTCGGTCATTTCAAATCGGCCGGCGAGAAAATGCGGAAGGTTGCCTCAAAACTCGAAAATGCCGTCACGGCTGCCCTCACCCCGGGCGGACTATTCCGGGCTCTTGGCTTCAAATATTATGGGCCGACCGATGGGCATGATGTGGAAGGATTGAGGTCGATCCTTGAAGACCTTAAAGAAGTTAAAGGCCCCAAGCTTCTGCATGTAGTAACCGTAAAGGGAAAAGGATTCGGCCCGGCAGAACGTGAGCAGACCAAATGGCATGCCTCCAGCAGTCCGTTTGATAAGATCACAGGAAAATCATTGGTCAAACCTGTTTCTTCAAAGATAAAGCCGGCGCCAAAGTATCAGGATGTATTTGGTGAAGCCCTGGTTGAGCTAGCTGAACAAGATGAGCAGATCGTGAGTTTGACTCCGGCCATGCCCAGTGGATCCAGTTTGTTGCCCATGATGAAGGCATTTCCGGAGCGCGCATTTGATGTAGGTATTGCCGAGCAGCATGCGGTCACCTTTGCAGCTGGATTAGCTGCAGAAGGCAAAAAACCATTTTGCGCAATCTACTCTTCATTCCTGCAACGTGGCTATGATCAGCTGGTCCACGATGTTGCCATTCAGAAATTACCCGTCGTGTTTTGCATTGACCGGGCCGGGTTGGTGGGAGCCGATGGTCCGACGCATCATGGATTATACGACGTGGCCTTTATGCGCGCGATCCCGAATATGGTGATATCATCACCGCTCAACGAACAGGATCTCAGAGATATGATGTATACCGCTTCGAATTTCACAGAAGGATCCTGGGCTATACGATATCCAAGAGGGCGTGCAACGGGTATGCAGGTCGAAGGATTTAATGAAATGGCGCTTGGAAAAGGCATAGAGCTGACACAGGGTGACGAAATTGCGGTGCTCAGTTTTGGTCCTATCGGTAAATATGTGACCCAGGCTTCCAAAAAGCTTGAACAGGAAGGAATCCGGATCGGGCACTATGATATGCGATTTGCCAAACCACTGGACACAGAATTGTTAGACAAAATCTGTGAGAGCTACGATCATATCATCACGCTGGAAGATGGTGCAATAATGGGAGGGTTCGGAAGTGCGGTGGCTGAGTATATAACTGAAAAGTCAGGCCGACCAACCCTTAAAATAATGGGCGTTCCGGATCGTATAATAGAACACGGTACCCAGGAAGAACTTCACGATGAGATCGGAATAGGAGTTCAGGGGTTGACCGAAACGATCAGAAATTACTATCATAAAAATGAGGTCAAAGTTTGAGGATCAGAAATTTAGGTTTAACACTTTTAGTTACGGCATTTATTCTAACAGGATGTCTGAGTGATTCACAACCGGATATATATCGGCCCGTGCAGGGCGTGGTGATGGATGAAAACGGACCGGTTCAGGGAGCAGAGATCCACATTAAAAATTTCTATACCCCTGATGACGTTTTTACGCCTCAAAACGTTGATGAGGGGTATGAGTTTAGCTTTAATTCCACGTCTTCGGGCGAATTTAATGGCAACCTGTATCGGTATCAGTCAGACTCATTACTGTCTAATTTTTACACAGCTGAGCTGGATACCGGTGAACATACAGTGACCATCCCTGCCGAGCTGCTTAGTAATGGTATTTACGTATTTGAGATCGTAACGCCGGGCGGTGACAGTCCCTATCAATTGTTGTTTGCCAGTAAATCCGATTCCCTGTTAAATCAGTCGGAACCGATGACCACTACCAATGCGGATGGTGAGTTTTTCATTAACCCAAATATGCTGGCATTTGGATTGGATTTCCTCACATCAGACGATAGCGAATTTGTGGTATCTGACAGCCTCGAATTCAATATTGTAGTGGATAGCGTACTTGTGAAAACCAGAAAAGTGAGAGTGCCGCCTAATCAGGATAACTTCTTTGAGATATCGCTCCCCTAAACGTTTTACGATTACATGAGATATACCCTTTCTGATTTTGACTTCGACCTCCCCGAAAAACTGATCGCTCAATCTCCCGCCAACCCAAGAGACCATGCCCGATTATTGGTGTATGACCGGGAAACCGGAATGATCACAGACGATCATTTTTATAATATTGGTAATCACCTGCCTGAACATACCAATTTGGTAGTGAATAATAGTAAGGTGGAAAAGTGCCGCCTGCTTTTTGATGAGGGAAAAAAAGAAATTTTTGTGACCTCTGCCCGCAATAACAAACAGGTAGAGGCAATGGTGAGGCCCGGTAAAAAATTCAAAGCAGGCAAAACGGTAAAGCTGGCTGAGGGCGTTACAGCAACGGTAACCCATGTTGCTGACGATGGGTTGAGAACCATTGAACTTTCCTGCGATCTGGATGATCCAAGGCTTAAGCCCTTTAAGCATACTCCCTTTCCTCCTTATATAGAGCAGGATGAATCCCTGTCAGATGAATACCAAACCGTATATGCCAAAGACCCTGGCAGTAAAGCGGCACCGACAGCCGGACTTCACTTTACAGATACACTGTTAAAAAAGCTCGATGATCAGGGTATTTCCAAAACAGAAGTGACGCTTCATGTAGGGCTTGGAACCTTCGCTCCGGTAAAGACAGAAGACATTTCAGAGCATAAGATGCACAGCGAGTGGTTTCAGCTTGAAGAGGAGCAATGCAAGACATTAAACAACGCAGAACACATCACGGCTGTGGGTACCACCAGTGTTCGGGTATTGGAAACCGCTTCTGATGAACAGCGTCACTTCGGGCCGCGATCGATGGATACGGATATTTTTATTACTCCGGGTTACAACTTCAAGGCCGTAGACGCGCTTGTAACCAACTTTCATCTTCCAAAAAGTACGTTGCTTATGCTGGTATCGGCATTCATGGGGTTTGAAGAAATGAAAAAAGTGTATCAGCACGCTATTGAAAAAGAATATCGGTTTTATTCATTTGGAGACGCCATGCTGATTTTATAGACTTAACGTACTCTTCATGTTAGCGGAATAGCTTCCCACTGATAATTTTTAAGAGTAGCCAGCATAATTCTGCCTGGCCGTAAATTACTGTAAAGTAATTGTGTTTTTTACTCGAAATGAGTTTAAAAATTAAGTACCTTTCTGCCCTTGTTTCATTAAGCAAGTATTGTTTGTTAGAGACTAATTCATGAAGGGAGATAGTGTTTATCTCAATTCCATTTTCAATTAATCGATTATTTGAATTATAAATGTCTGATGTGAAAAAGATTAAGCGCGGAGTTGATATCAAGCTTGTTGGTGAAGCTGATAAAGAATTTGCTCCGGATAAGTCCGTAAAAACGATCGCGATCAAACCTGTAGATTTTCATGGTGTCCGGTTCAAGCCCGTCGTAAAAGAAGGTGATGAAGTAAAGGCTGGTACTCCACTGCTATACCACAAAGACAGTGAACAGGTCAAGTTTTGTTCTACGGTAAGCGGAGAAGTGGCACAGGTGGTGCGTGGCGCAAAAAGAAGGCTCCTCGAGATACGAGTGATCGCTGATGAAAATATTGAATACGAAGACTTTGGTGCGGCGGATCCTAATTCTCTTGACCGGGAAGACATTGTCGAAAAAATGACCGCTTCCGGTTGCTGGCCATTCCTGAAGCAGCGACCATACAATGTGGTGGCTGACCCTGAGAAGACTCCAAAGGCTATTTTTATCTCAGGATTTGATTCAGCTCCTCTTGCGCCGGACATGTCTTTGTTGATGGAAGGTCTGGAAAAAGAATTTCAGGCAGGCATCGATGCTCTTAAGAAACTAACAGATGGAAAGATCCACTTAGGGTTGAGTGCTCGTGAGACTCCGAGCCCCGTGCTTGCCAATGCCAAAGGAGTTACCATTACCAAATATGATGGACCACATCCTGCCGGAGTGGTTGGTGTGCAGATCGCTCAGGTAGACCCGATCAATCGCGGTGAAACTGTATGGACAGTCAACCCTGAACATGTGGCGATCATAGGTCGCTTATTCCTTGAGGGCAAATTTGATGCAAGAATACGGATTGCGGTTACCGGTTCTGAGGTAAAAGAAAGAAAGTATCACAACACGATCATTGGGGCGCCGGTTGCCAATTTTGTGAAAGGAAATATGACTGAAGGCAAGAATCGCATTATCTCAGGCAACGTACTTACGGGTACAAAGCTGGATGATGAAGGTTACCTAAGTATATATGAGCGACAGATAACCGTAATACCGGAAGGTGAAGAGCCCGAGCTGTTTGGCTGGTTGCTACCGAAAACAGATAAGTTTAGTATTTCACGTACGCTTCCGTCATGGATACAAAGGAAATTTGGAGATAAGAAATACAAATTGGATACCAACACACACGGTGAACGAAGAGCATTTGTGGTTTCCGGTGAGTACGAGCAGGTATTTCCATTTGATATCTATCCGGTTCAACTGTTAAAAGCAGTGATCACGCAGGATATTGAAAGAATGGAAAACCTGGGTATTTACGAAGTGGTGGAAGAAGATATGGCGCTTTGTGAAGTGGTATGTACCTCCAAAATGCCGGTTCAAAGCATACTTCGGGAAGGTCTCGATATGATGCGTAAAGAATTAGGTTAGTGATTTTATAATAAGTGAAGTTATACAGAAGTAACGGATGAAAGCATTACACAATTTTTTAGAGAAAAACGTTAAACCCAGTTTTGAAGAGGGCGGAAAGTTTGAAAAACTCTGGCCGGTATACGATGGTTTCGAAACATTTCTGTTCGTTCCCGGGAAAACCGCAAGCAGCGGTGCTCATATTAGGGACGGAATAGACCTGAAACGAACCATGAATACGGTGATCATGGCCCTAATTCCGGCGCTATTGTTCGGAATGTGGAACGTGGGTTATCAGCATTACCTAGCCTTAGGCATGGATGCCACCTTTATGCAGGAATTCCTGTTCGGAGCCATCAAAGTGTTGCCGATGGTTGTGGTGTCGTATGGAGTTGGGCTCGGTGTTGAGTTTCTGTTCTGCGTGGTTAAAGGTCATCAGATCAACGAGGGATACTTGGTTACAGGGATGTTGATCCCGCTGATCATGCCGGTAGACCTGCCATTATGGATGTTAGGTCTTTCTGCAGCCTTTGCCGTTGTGATCGGTAAAGAGGTTTTCGGTGGAACCGGAATGAATATTTTTAACCCGGCACTTATCGCGCGAGCCTTTGCATTCTTTGCCTATCCGGCTTATATGTCAGGAGACAGCGTGTGGATCAATACTTCCGTAAGTGAAGGCCAATCCGTTGTGGATGGCTTTTCAGGGGCAACCATTCTTGGTGAGCTTGCAACAACCGGTGAAACTTCTTATTCAGCTATGCAGGCATTTATTGGAACCATTCCGGGCTCCGTTGGAGAGACATCTGTGATTATGATACTGATCGGAGCCGGTCTATTGATCTTTACCGGCATCGGAAGCTGGAGGATTATGCTGAGTGCATTAGCCGGTGGTGCTACAATGGGACTTATTTTTAATGCTGTTGCCCCTTATGCGATCACAGAAGTACAACAACAATTTATGGCGGTTCCTTTCTGGGAGCAGCTGATCGTAGGTGGATTTGCCTTTGGTATTGTCTTTATGGCTACTGACCCGGTTACCGGTGCCCGCACCAATACCGGAAAGTGGATCTATGGATTCCTTATTGGCTTCCTGGCTATTATGATCCGCGTCTTTAACCCGGCTTATCCGGAGGGGGTAATGTTGGCCATTCTGTTTATGAACACTATGGCTCCATTGGTTGATCACTATGTATTACAGGCGAACATTAAGAGACGTCAAAAAAGAACTTTAAAAACTGCTGAGGGTTAATTCTGATGGACGTAAACAAGAACAGTTATACATTTATGTTTGCAGCGGTAATGGTGGTTGTGGTAGCCGCTCTGTTATCATTTACTGCAACGAAGTTAAAACCTCTTCAGGACAGAAATGTTGAAATGGAAAAGATGCAGAGTATTCTGCGCTCCATTGAAGTGGAAAAGACCCGTGAAGAAGCAGCTGAAGTATATAATGATTACATCACCAGTCAGTTATTGCTCCAGAACAACGAGCAAATAGAAGGAGATGCTTTTAACATAGATATGGCAAAACAGATTCGTAAACCGATCTCAGAACGCAAAGCTCCTCTTTACATAGCTGAGAAAGAAGGAGAAACCTTTTACATCATTCCATTAAGGGGAACCGGTCTTTGGGGCCCAATCTGGGGATATATCTCTCTACAAGAGGACCTGTCCACAATTTACGGAGCTGTATTTGATCACCAGGGTGAGACACCGGGATTAGGTGCTGAGATCAACTCCGATGCTTTTCAGAACCAGTTCAAAGGTAAAGAGATCTTGGGAGATGATGGAAATTTGGTGGGAATCGATGTTAGAAAAGGAGATGCCAATGATGCCAATGAAGTAGACGGTATCAGTGGTGGTACCATTACATCCGATGGTGTGGAAGCAATGATCGCAGATAACCTGCAAGCTTACATTCCATTCCTGAAAGAATATACTGGCAGTGCAGGATCAACTGCATCAGCGGATCAAAAAGAAGAAAATTAATCCATCTAAGTTCACAAACTAAGGCGCAACTTAACTATTTAGCGTTATGGCAGAAGCAACAGAAACAATTGAAGAAGGAGTAAAGGATGAAGCGGAGGTTATTGAAGCCCCGAAAGAACCTTTATTTTCCAAAAAGAATAGAAAATTAATAACGGATCCGTTTAATGATGACAACCCTATCACCGTGCAGGTGTTGGGGATCTGTTCGGCTTTGGCGATCACCGTTAAGCTATATCCGGCACTGGTAATGGCGATATCGGTAGTATTTGTGTTGGTGTCGGCCAATGTCATCGTATCCCTGATGCGTAACCTTATTCCAAACAGGATCCGTATTATTGTACAACTGGTAGTGATTGCTACCTTAGTTGTTCTTGTAGATCAGGTGCTGAAAGCCTACGCCTTTGATGTTTCGAAAGAACTCTCGGTATTTGTCGGGCTGATCATTACAAACTGTATCATCATGGGTCGCCTTGAGGCCTTTGCCCTTGGTAACGGGGTTTGGAAATCATTCCTTGATGGACTCGGTAATGCCTTTGGTTACGGTGCTATTTTGATAGCGGTGGCTTTCTTTCGGGAATTACTCGGTTCAGGTACCCTATTCGGTTATCAGGTGATACCGGATGCATGGTATGCTGCCAATGGCGGATACTATGTGAACAACGGTTTCATGTTATTACCACCCATGGCACTTATTGTGGTAGGCATCATCATCTGGATACAGCGTTCAAGAAATACCAAACTGATTGAGGAGGCGTAAATACCATGCAGGAGTTAATTAACATATTTGTAAAAGCCGTTTTTGTTGAGAATATGATCTTTGCCTATTTCCTGGGCATGTGTTCATATCTCGCCGTATCCAAAAAAGTATCAACCGGTGTAGGCTTGGGTTTGGCAGTTATCTTCGTATTGGGAATTACGGTTCCGGCCAACTACCTCCTTGATAACTACGTGTTATCGGAAGGAGCCCTGGCGTGGGTTAGCCCTGAGTTTGCGGATGTAGATCTTAGCTTCCTTTCTTTTATCCTCTTTATCGCGATCATCGCATCGATGGTTCAATTGGTGGAGATGACGGTAGAGAAATTTGCTCCGGCACTATATAACTCGCTTGGTATCTTTCTGCCATTGATTGCTGTGAACTGTGCCATTCTTGGTGGTTCATTATTCATGCAGGAAAGAAACTACGCCAACATTGCCGAAGCGTCAGTATTTGGATTAGGAAGTGGAGTCGGCTGGTTTCTTGCTATTGTCGCTATTGCCGCTATCCGGGAGAAGATTCAGTATTCGAACGTTCCTGGGCCACTAAGAGGTTTAGGTATCACATTCATTGTAACTGGCCTGATGGGCATTGCCTTCATGTCGTTCATGGGTATCAAGTTATAATCATTATATAAGAAGAGCTTTTAAAAATGATATTAGTAACATTAGCAAATACAACCCTGATCGTATCAGCAAGTGTCATCGTTTTCTTTCTGGTGATATTCGTTCTGGTATCCATCCTGTTAACGGCCAAAGCCTATTTAGCACCTTCCGGTCCGGTTCATATTAAGATTAATGATGAAGTGGATCTGGAAGTTGATTCAGGCAGTACTCTTTTAAGTACCTTGGGTGATAATAAGATCTTTTTACCCTCTGCCTGCGGTGGTGGTGGTACTTGTATTCAGTGTAAATGTCAGGTTCTTGAAGGCGGTGGAGAGATCCTCCCTACTGAGGAACCTCACTTTACCCGTGCAGAGATAAAAGATAACTGGCGTTTGAGCTGTCAGGTGAAGGTGAAGGACGATATGAAGATCAAGGTACCTGAAGAGGTATTCGGCATTAAGAAGTGGGAAGCAGAAGTTGTTTCAAACTATAATGTGGCTTCATTTATTAAAGAATTTGTGGTTGAGATCCCTGAGGATATGGACTACAAGGCCGGTGGTTACATTCAGATCGAGATCCCTCCTTGCGAAATTGACTATAAAGACATTGACATCACAGCGCATCCTGAAGAGCATCCCGGTGAGCCGGATAAATTCCAGAAAGAATGGGATGGATATGGCCTTTGGGATCTGAAGATGAAAAATACAGAATTTGTTGAACGTGCCTATTCTATGGCCAGTTATCCTGCAGAGGGGCGCAGGATTATGCTGAATGTTCGTGTGGCAACTCCGCCATGGGATCGTGAGAAAAATACTTGGATGGACGTGAACCCCGGTATTGCCTCATCCTATATTTTCTCCAGAAAACCGGGTGACAAAGTAACGATCTCAGGTCCATACGGAGAGTTTTTTATCAAGGAAGATAGTGATAAGGAAATGCTATACATAGGTGGTGGTGCTGGAATGGCTCCGATGCGTTCTCACCTGTATGAGTTGTTCAAGACTCTGGAAACCGGTCGAAAAGTGACCTATTGGTACGGTGGACGTTCCAAGCGAGAGCTTTTCTATCTGGATCATTTCCGTGAACTTGAAGAGAAATTTGACAACTTCCAGTTTTTCGTAGTTCTGTCTGAGCCGCTTGAAGAAGATAACTGGGTTGAGAAGAAAGATATTCACGATGAAGAGGGAGATGGTTTCCTTGGATTTGTTCACCAGGCTGTGATCGATCATTATCTGGTAAATCATCCGGAGCCTGAAGAAATAGAGTTCTATTTCTGTGGACCTCCTTTGATGAACCAGGCCGTACTGCAAATGTGCGATGAATGGGGTGTTCCCGAAGAGAACGTTTCATTTGACGACTTTGGCGGCTAAGATCAGATCAATTATTTTAAAAAACCCCGTAGGTGATACGGGGTTTTTTTGTTTAACCACTATATCATAATACATTATGAAAAGGTTCACTTCACTGCTATTTATAACCCTTTTTGCAATTTCCTGCTCACAGATCAAGGAATCTAAGTATATAGAGAATATCGGAAGAGCGCAGGGCACAACATACCAGATCAAATATGAGTCACCTGAGGGAAAAGATCTGGGGGATGATATTGAAGCTATCTTTAAACGCATTGATCTCTCCATGAGTACTTACGTACCCACCTCACTAATAACAACCGTTAATAAGGGAGACACCCTGGTTCATGTAGATACTCTTTTCCTGGATGTGTTGGATCGATCCCTTGAAATAGCAGAAGAAACAAAAGGTGATTTTGATCCAACAATAGGTCCGCTTGTAAGTTTATGGGGTTTTGGTTTTGAGGAGATCAGGCAGGATGTAAGCCCGGATATGGTGAGTAATACGTTGCAGAGAACCGGGTATCAAAATATTGAGGTCAAAGACGACAGTGTGAGGATCCCTGCGGGATTTCAGGTCGACTTTAACGCCATAGCCCAGGGTTACACGGTTGATTACATTGCTGAATATCTGGAAGGGTTCAATGTAGAAAATTATATGGTAGAAGTAGGAGGGGAAGTTAAGGCCAAAGGAGTGAATGAAACCGGAGAGATATGGAAGATCGGTGTTGATAAACCGAGTGAAGAGATTGATACAGAGAGTAGATTTCAGTTTATCCTGGCTTTGAATAATAAAGCTCTCGCAACTTCCGGTAATTACCGGAAGTTTTGGGTCGACGATGAGACGGGAGCAAGGTATTCACACACCATAGATCCCAAAACGGGATACCCGGCTAAAAACAGTTTATTGAGCGTATCTATCATCACCGAATCTGCTATGGATGCGGATGCTTATGCTACCGTCTGTAT
>JAASTO010000273.1 GCA_021767245.1 Balneolaceae bacterium | reverse complement strand
CTTGCACAGATCGGAACGGATCTATTTGTTGTGACAGTACCAAAAGTTGGAGGGGAGGCACCGAACATCAGAGTGGGTGGATCCTCAAGTTCATTTCCAAGCAATAAACTGACCGATATTGGCGGACAATTTCCGGCCTGGAGCTGGGATGCAAATCGTATTCATTGGTCCATCGGGAATGCCCATGTGATCTATGATCTTGAAGACGAGGAAGCATATCAGGATAGCGTTGAAGCCGCAAAAGAGTTGGAAGCTGAGGAGGAGAAATCTGAGGCTGATGATGAAGCTGAAGATGAATCGGAGAAAGATAAAGAAGAAGAAAAGAAAGAAGACGAAGGCTACAAGCCTCAGGAGATCAAGATAAGCGTAATGGCCGATCGGGATATTCCTGAAGGAGTGTTGGTGCTTCGCGGTGCAACGGTGGTCACTATGAATGGTGATGAGATCATCGAAAATGCAGATCTTGTGATCCGAAATAACCGGATCATTGGAGTCGGTGAGCGAGGAGACGTTGATGTCCCTTCAGGAGCTGAGCTCAGAGATGTTTCTGGGAAGACAATTATTCCCGGGTTTGTGGATACACATGCCCATTTCCGTCATCCTGTGAACCTGCATCGTGGCGAATTTTGGAGTTATCTGACGAATCTGGCATATGGTGTTATAACTACCAGAGACCCACAAACGGCTACTACGGATGTATTGACCTATCAGGATCTGGTTCATGCCGGAAAACTGCTGGGACCAAGAGTGTACTCAACCGGACCGGGTGTTTTCAGCAGTGAAAATATCAAAGATCTGGATCATGCCCGGGATGTCATGAAGCGATACAGTGACTATTATGATACCAAAACCATCAAGATGTATGGAGCCGGTAACCGTGAGCAGAGACAGTGGATCATTCAGGCAGCCAAGGAAGAGCAATTAATGCCGACAACGGAAGGTTCTTTGGATTTTAAGGAAAACCTGACTCAGGTCATTGACGGTTATCCCGGGCACGAGCATTCTTTCCCTGTGTTTCCACTTTATAAAGATGTGATCGATCTCACAGCCTTTTCGAGAACGGTTTATACTCCGACTCTTCTTGTAGCATATGGCGGTCCCTGGGCAGAGAATTATTACTATGCTACCGAGCGCCCCCATGATGAGGTGAAGCTTCAGCGGTTCATGCCACATCATAATCTGGATGAACGTACCCGGCGCCGAAATGCGGGCTGGTTTATGGAAGAAGAACATGTGTTTCAAGAACAATCTGTGTTTGTGAAAGATCTGGTTGAAGCCGGTGGCCGGGCCGGAGTGGGAAGCCATGGTCAGTTACAAGGCCTGGGTTACCATTGGGAACTTTGGGCGATGCAGTCGGGTGGTATTTCAGAACATGATATCCTGAAAGTAGCCACCATTCAGGGGGCTGAAGCCATTGGTTTGGATACCGACCTTGGAACTATAGAAGAGGGTAAATTAGCTGATCTGTTGATCCTGAACTCGAATCCATTGGATGATATCCGGAATACGAAAGACCTGGTATTTATTTTAAAGAACGGGTATATGTACGAAGCCGAAACCCTGGATGAAGTATTTCCAAATCAGCGAGAATTACCGACCTTTTGGTGGCAGAATACCGAGCCAATGAATGTTCCTGGAGTAGAAAAGTAGTGTTAAGGTGTGAGAGTGTTACGGTGTTAAAGTGTTACCAAATTTTCTGCAGGTAACGCTTTAACACCTAAGCACCGAACACTAAAGTACTGTCTCGGGGTGGACTTCCTCAAAACCGTGAGGCGGACGATCGAGTGTCCAGGTCTCAAAAAAGAAATGGCGTTCTGTATTGAATTTCTTTCCATTAATGCTGAAAAAGCGAAAATGGTCGGGCACTAATTTTTGCAGAGGAAAGAACATTTCGCGATATACATTCTTTTGTGAATACATTAACAGATCAAACCCATTCCTGGCCGGCACTTTGTAAAGGGTCATATGACCGGTCTCAAGTGCTTTCTTGAGGGTCTTTTTATGTGAGTTTGATTTTGTATTCAGATCTGAAATATCAAGATCGATCTTATCTTCATTTGAAAGTACTAAAGCTTCATTTAGATCGATAGCTTCTACAGCATCCTTAATCGAGAGGTATTTATTGGTTTGAGTAACTATCTGTATATTGGGGAATGCCATTTGCAGGGCATTGATCACCTCATCGAATGCATTCAGTACATTTAAACCAAAACGCTCTTCATCCAGATCGGTTCCCGAAAAAAAGAAACTGGAAAATGTGGGATCCGGCTTCATGAAATCTTCCAGTGAAGATTCCATTTTCTTAGGGTTTACAGGAGAGTCCTGATCATCAAGTTTGCTAAGACGTTGATCGTGGTGGAAGATGAGTTTGAAGATGTCTGTTACCATAGGTAAAATTACTATAATCTGTTTTCAATGTTTTTATAAAGATCACTGACAAAACCCTCATGCTCAGGCTTCATAAATACACTGCGTAGTATGGTTACATTCTCTGAATCTGCTTTGAATTCAGGATGAAGGTGAGTGAATGTCTTGGCTGGAATTCGGTAGAGGGAGAGATAATATGAGTGGTCGTTCATTCCCCGGTCGAAGATCTGTTTTGAGAGAGAAGAGATCTCTGAAGTGGAATGGGCAGTGGCAGGGAAATACCCAAGTATGTCAAGTTCAGGTTTTTTGAAGGCTTTTAATTTAGAACCGGAATTTGTCAATTCGTACATCTTAAGAGCTGCTTTACGGCACTTGGTAAGAATTGGGCCAAACCCTTCTTTTTCCTTCAATGGGAACAGTTGTAGGGTAGCCCATAGAGCCACAGCTGCTGCCCCTGCCCGTGAACACTCCAGGCTAATTTCCCCAAGATGCAGATCTTCGGAAGTGAAATAGGTGTAGGGGGAATTATGTTTGTAAAATTTGCCAACCGCTGG
>JAASTO010000066.1 GCA_021767245.1 Balneolaceae bacterium | reverse complement strand
TGAATCCCTGCACGACCTTTATATCCGGTGTCATTACATTTATCACAACCTACCGGTTTATAGAAAGTAGTCGATTCGATCTCTTCATCCGTAAACCCAATTCCTTTTGCCATTTCAGGATGTGGCTGATATTCTTCCTTACAATTGTTGCATAAACGTCTAATTAGTCGCTGAGCCACAACAAGATTCACGGCGTTTGCGATGAGGAACGGTTCCACACCCATCTTAAACAAACGGGATATGGCACTGGGGGCATCATTGGTGTGAAGGGTTGAGAAGGTAAGGTGACCGGTGTTCGCAAGCTTAATAGCGATCTCTGCCGTTTTAAGGTCACGCATCTCACCCACCAATACTATATCCGGGTCATGACGCAGGATACCTCTAATGGACTGGTCGAAGGTCATATGGTTACTGATCTTCAGCTGCCTCGCCCCTTCAATGATATACTCAACCGGTTCCTCAACGGTCAGAACATTCTTGGTAGGATCGATCACGTAATAAAGAGCTGCAACAAGTGTCGTTGACTTACCACTACCCGTAGGACCTGTAATGATCACAATACCGGAAGGTTTTTTGATCGATTTAATAAAGTTTTCCTTAGCGTTTTTCTGTAAGCCAAGTTTATCGAGGTCACGAATCACATTACGGTCATCAAGCACACGAATTACGATCGACTCAAACTTTCGGTCGAATTGCTTACCGACAATAGGCATAATAGACACACGATACCGGATACCAACTCCATCTATCTGGCGCTGAATAAATCCATCCTGAGAAGCATCCCGTTCAAACCGGTCAACGTTTCTGGTTTTATCCTTGATAACCGCTGAAATAGCCTCAGGTTTTACATTCTTCTGCTGATACCACAACTGCAATTTACCATCAATACGAAACCGAATATCTGTAGTGGTCGGCGAACTCGGGACAATGTGCATATCACTCACTCCTTGCCGAACTGACTCAACTAACATACCCTCCACCAAGGAGTTAAGCATACTTTGATTGATCTCTGCATCAATCTCTTCTTCATCAATTTCTTCCTGATCCTTTTCGAGATCCGGTTCCTCATAGTCGATTTCTTCAAGCAGATCGAGAAATTCATTCTTTTGCTCATATACCTTAGAAAGAATTTCCTCTACCGATTCATATTTACAGTAAACAAGCTCAGTTTGTTTGAAATTGATCTTGTTTATGATATTCTGAATATTTGGGTCAGAAGGATCAGCCGCTGCAATAATGATAGAATCCTGTGTTTTCTGATATGGCACAGCCTTATGGTGAACCAGTTCATCAACGATCTCTTTGGAAAGCTCTTCAATATTTTCCTTTATGTGATCCAAGACCTCATCAGGAATATCATCTACATCTTTAAGCACTTCCCGGAATGCATAGATGTTAGCGATCTCTTTCATGATCGTGTGGCGGTTCAGGCCAAGATCCTGAGAAAGAATTTGCCCTAACCGACGATTGCTCTCCTTGGGTTCCTCAGATAATATCTGCAAGCCCCTTTGAAGCTGTTCATCCGTAATAACCCCTTTGTTGACAAGGATATCACCTATATGTCTTCGGATGTTTATTTTACCCATTTATAACGCCTTGTGTTACATACCCGTGTTTGGTTGAATGATCGCCGATTCAGAGGATACGATCGTAATAGCGATCAATGCAACCATAATAAATAAATTTATAAACAGATTTATCACATCAATGACTGACTGCATCTTGTAAGTCGTCTGGATCTCATAATATTCTGCCAGCTGTTTAGCATTTTCGCGCAACGCCCCCGATTCTGCCCCCAACCTGAACCTACTTAAGGCTGTGTTGGTAAATACTCCGGTTGCCTCCATCGACTCGATCAATCCGGCACCATCCTTAAGCATGCGCTTAATGGCCACGTCCTTGATCTGTTTTTCCATGTATTTGTTACGGCACGCCTCAGCCGCCACCTTAATCACTTCAATATTCTGCCCGGAACCGCTGTATAGAGTAAAAAATACGCGTGCAAAGATCTCAATACTGGTTTTGTGTAGCAGATCCCCCACCACCGGAATATGAATGATATACTTATCCTTCATGAGCTCCCCTTGTGGTGTCTTGATATAGTAAATAAAGGCAGAAATGGGAACCAGGAATGACGCTACAATGAGTACCCAGTTATCACTCAGCCAGTAACTGAGTTCAAGAGTGGCTGCGGTCATTGGCGGCAACTTAATATCAAACTCCAGGAAGAGTTCAGCCGTTGCCGGAAAAATGTAGCCTACATAAAAAAGAATCACCCCAATTACAGCCAATACGGTAACCGCCGGCATCATCAACGCGCGGCGCATATTCTTTTTGAACTCGGCATCCCTTTCGAGAAACTTGGCTGTACTTTCAAATACCAGGGCCATGTTACCTGAAGTAGAGGCCACACTCAACATATATGAAGCGAATTTCCCAAACACATCTTCGTGCTTTCCATATACTTCAGTACCTTCCTTACCATCCTTAAGATCTTTCTGAATGGTTTTGATAACCTCTTTCATGCGTTTGTTCTGAGTATCTTCATATAATAAGTTCAGGATCTCATCATAGGGAAGCTGCTGCTTAAGTAGGTCGGCAGATAAACTGATAAAAGTTACAACTTCCTGATTCGGTACGCTGCCTTTAAAATCGAACAGCTTTTTATTGATACTTTTAACCTGATAGCCCAGCTTGACCAAGGCTTTTTCAAGCTCTTCCTTACTATAGGCTTCCTGCTCTCCGGATATAACAGCTTTACCGGAACGTTGCGCCTTATACATATACACTTTTTTCTCATCAAGCGCCTGTATCTTCAGTCCGTTTGTTTTGGACAAACGGTCAACTTTATTTTGAGCTTCTTTTTTATTTTCAGCTTCAAACTCAGTTTGGACGATCTTGCCTTTAGAAGAAATAGCTTTAAGCCTGAATTGTGCCATAGTAATTAGTCTGCTGCTTGTGGGTTATGCCGTATGTGACCCGATAATGTTTACTTGAAATAAAAAAATATTTACTCAGTGAACAAATTATTAATTCCTCATGTAAACAAAAACGCTATATCTGCCTGTAGATAATAAACTAAACTACATTATTTTGATAAAGAACCATAATGGATTTGTCACAATTTAATTGTGAAGTATTTAAATCTTTTATGACCGATCGTAATAAAGACAGAACTGTAAGCGATTGGTTACAGTTAAGTTTTAAATATTTACTGCTTTTTAAAAGTATGCGGTATATCTTCACAAAAAACATCCTATGGCCAAAAAACAAGACGGCAATTCTTACATTATTATTTTTGTACTGTGGCTACTGGTTTTTGCAGCCAGTAGTCAGGTCATGATCATTTCTCCTATTTTGCCGCGCATCAATGAACAACTTGGAACTCCACTCGAGATACTTGGAAACCTGGTTACAGTATATGCGGTAATGGTTGGCGTTTTTGCGATCATCATGGGGCCTCTATCCGATAAGATAGGCCGGCGTAAAATTTTACTGATTGGAACCGGGGGAATCACCATATCACTTTTTCTGCATGGATTAGTAGATACATTTTGGGGGTTGATGGTTGTGAGAGCCCTGGCCGGTATGGCAGGTGGAGTATTGAGTGGAGCTGCTGTCGCCTACGTTGGGGATTATTTTTCCTATGAAAAACGTGGCTGGGCAAACGGGTGGATCATGAGTGGAATCGCTATGGGACAAATTCTTGGTATTCCACTCGGTACCCTGCTTGCTGATATCTCCGGTTTTCGAATTCCATTTGTTTTATTTGGAGTCATCATGGGGCTGACTTTTATACTTACCTATCTTAAAGTCCCACAACCTAATGTTGAACTCTCCAAAGATAAGATCACTTTCAAAGGAGCTTTTAACAAATACCTTAAATTACTTGAACGAAGTGATGTCCGTGCCGTAGCTCTGGCTTACGTGTTCATGTTCTTAAGCGTATCGGTTTATGTGGTGTACCTCCCAACCTGGCTGGAAGAAACCTTTGGGGTAAGTGGGACCGCCATTGCCTCCTTATTTTTTGTAGGGGGCATTGCGAATGTCATCACCGGACCCATTGCAGGCCGGATCTCTGACCGAATTGGTCGCAAAAAGATCATAATCTTTTCTTGTCTGGGACTGTCATTTATCATGCTTATCACAACGTATGTTATAACCGATTTCTGGATCGCCTACATTATTTTCTTCGTAACCATGGTACTCATTGCCATGAGGATCAGTCCTTTTCAAGCCTTATCTACTCAACTTATCAAATCTGATAACCGTGGTTCACTGATGAGTCTATTGGTGGCTATTGGTCAGGTGGGCTATGGAGTTGGAGGCTCCGTGGCCGGCCCCTTTTATGTGGAAAGCGGTTACGTCAGCAACACCTTCATCGGCACGATCATGATCCTGGTAATGGCCTACATAGTCTGGAAGCACGTTCCGGAGCCTGAGTTGAAGCAATCACAGCAGTGAAAGTGGTTCTGCTTTTATAACAGAATCAAATAGTACCCGTTTTTATCTTTTTCTAACTTGATATCGATAATATTGTAACTTAGTATCGGCTATCAACTCTATTAAAGAAAAAACTATGCGTAAAATATCACTATTAATTTTTTCGGCACTATTCTTAGTCTTCTCTTCAGCCTGTACAACGGATGACGATGACCTGGTATTAATTCAGGGCGTTGTTTCTGACTCTCAGACCGGGGATGGCATTGCTAACGCCACTGTACAGATCACTTCACCACAAGAACTTTCTGAAACGTTTGTTCGGAGTGATGACAATGGTTCCTATTCACTTGCAGATATTGAAGTAAATGAACTTACCTCAATTTCCATCACGGCTTCAGCAACAGATTATAACTCACAAAGCAGAACTGTTCAGGTTGCCGGCGGTGATACCGAAACTAATTTTAATTTTGAACTCACCCCTGAAGATACCGGTGGTGACGCCCCCTCTGACGGTGGTGGCGTTTCGGGGCCTTCTGCAGGAGCTGCTGCAATCATCTTAAATGGCATAACAGAAGAAACCATTAATATTGCAGAAACCGGTGGAATTGTAAACACAAGTTTCACATTTCAGGTTCAGGATTCAGCCGGACGTGCCCTCGATATCAATAATGCCGAGCAAGTAGAATTTTCTATCCTTTCCGGCCCAGGTGGCGGCGAGGGAATTACTCCACTTACAGCCACAACAAATGCCAATGGAACCGTTACATCAAACCTTTTCAGTGGAAATCTTGCTGGTGTGGTACAAATTCAGGCAGAGATCGTGAGAGAAGATATAGGACTTACTATACGCTCAAAACCGGTTGCCATTACCATTCACGGTGGGTTCCCGGATCTGGATCACTTTAGTATTGCAGCAGATGCCTATAATTTTGAGGGGTGGTCAGTTAATGGTAATCGAAATGGTTTGACTGTTATTTTAGGTGATCAGTTTGGCAATCCTGTTAAACCGGGTACCGCTGTATATTTCTCCACTACCGGAGGAATCATTCAGGGATCCGGTCAGGGTAATACTAACGACGACGGAGAAGTAACCGTTGATCTCATCTCAGGGGATCCAAGACCAACAGATAACGTAGCCGGAAGTGACGGACGCCCAGGATATGCAACCGTTACAGCCAAAACCATTAACGGTGACAGTCAGGAGATTGAAAAAAATGTGATCATTCTGTTTACTTCATCAGAAGCCTTGGTCTCAGCTAACCCTACTACTTTTGATCTTCAACCAAATGGAGGAGCCAGTTTCACCTATACCGTAACAGATATTAACGGAAATCCTATGCCGGCCGGGACACAAATTAGCGTAGAAGGTGGAGAAGGAATCGAAGTGACCGGTGCTACTGACTTTACATTAGGAAATCGATTATTCCCTGGCCCCGGATCCACCGAATTCAATTTCTCGATCAGGGATACGGATGAAGAATCTAATGATCCGGCAGATCTGACCATAAAAATTACGGTTACTTCTCCTTCCGGTGAAGAAACCGTGTACGATCAGATCTCAGGTACCAGAAGAAAAACGGCTAACTAACTTTTCGAAAACATATTCACAACTAGTGATATGAAAGTCTGCCGGGGTGCCCTGGCAGACTTTCTTTTTATCTGCCTTTAATTCACACTCTGCTACCCTTACCTTATCTACTGAAATCGTGTTAATACATTAATCAAAATAAATTCAGATGAAAGTAACAGTAAAAATGGAGACGGCCGGACGCAGAGGAAAGCAGGTTTCGGTGATCAGAGGGATCACTCATAATCCTCAGGTCATTGAAAAGCTTGAAAAGAAATTAAAATCTCAGCTCGGAACCGGCGGCACCATCAAAGGAAAAACCATCGAAATTCAGGGCGACCATGTTCAGAGGATCAAAAAGATCCTGGAAAAAGAGGGATATGAGGTTGGTAATTAAAGGTTTAAGGTGTCAGGAACAAGGTGCAAGTGGTAAGGTTTTTAAAACTATTTTTGTAAGGAATTAGATTTTTGTCGCTCTTACTGACTGATTCTAATTTCAATAAATACAAATCAGTTATGAAAAACTTTAAAAAACTTATTGTATGGCAAAGAAGTATGCAGTTGGCTTGTGAAACAACAAATGTTGTAAATAAGCTGCCTAATGCAGAGAAATTTACCTACAGAGATCAAATTGTCCGTTCCTCAATATCTATACCTTCAAATATTGCAGAGGGAAGTAGCAGAGACAGCCGAAAAGATTTTAAACGGTTTCTCCAGATATCCTTGGGGTCAAGTTTCGAATTAGAGACACAATTAATATGTAATAGCCACGACTTGATCTGACAGTCACGTGTTAGAAAGTGGTTTTTGTTGTCAGGTTCATCTTGTCCAAATTTGGCGCTTGTTGGCTTTGAGTTTCAGCAGGTAATTCGAGGGGAGAATCTTCCTGTTCTTCCTCCTGATTACTGTTCTGCCAAGGTAACTCGTCGATCTGTTTTTCCAAAGCTAAATGTTTGCTTTCCTCCAACGTCTGCCAGGGTGTTTTGCCGTAGCAATACTTGCCTGAATGGGTTCGCTCGGTGTTATACCAGCTAATCCACTCATCTAATTCGATCTGTAGCTCCTCGATACTCCGGAAAACTTTCTTACGGAATATGATCGAGTAAAACTCTTCCTGAATGGTCCGGTGGAATCGCTCACAGATCCCATTGGTCTGCGGGGATTTAGCTTTAGTTCGCGTGTGGTCGATGTCCTCAAGATCCAAATACAACTGGAACGGATGATTCTCGAGCTTGCCACAGTATTCAGTGCCCCGGTCGGTGAGGATACGCAACAGGCGGATACCCTGCTCCTCGTACATCGGAAGCACCTTATCATTAAGCAGGTCGGCAGCGGTAATAGCATCCTTAGCCGTGTATAGCTTCGCCTGAGCGACTTTGCAATACGTATCGATATAGGTTTGCTGGTAGATGCGTCCCACGCCTTTAATGGTGCCCACATAGTACGTGTCTTGAGCTCCCAAATATCCCGGGTGATGGGTCTCGATTTCTCCCCGAGCTACTTTTTGCTCTTTTGCTTTCTCTAAGGCCACCAACTGAGCTTCGGTTAAGATGATCCCTTCTTGGGCTACTTTGGCCTCTAAAGCTGTCAACCGTTTCTTAAAGGTCTCCAGATCATGACGCAGCCAAATGCTTCGCACGCCTCCGGGAGAAATAGTAAGACCTCGCTTACCCAATTCATTACTGGCTCGTTGCTGGCCATAGGCAGGAAACTCCCCAGCGATAGCTACCACTTGCTCCTCAATGGCTGGATCTACGCGGTTCTTGTGATTGGGTTTGCGCCTGGAAAGTTCCTGAAGGGCCGCCTCTCCTCCGGTATCATAGAGCTCTTTGATCCGGTAGTAACTGTCACGGGAGTATCCCATCGTGCGACAGGCTTGAGACACATTGTTTAAATGCGTAGCTAACTGTAGTAATCCTAACTTGGTTTTGATTATTTTGTCTTGTGTAGTCATGGTGAGTCTGGGTTTAGTGATTAGGTTTTTGCTTACTCTAATCTAACTAAACTGTCAGATTTCATCGTGACTACTTCAATTAATACTACTTCATCAAAATAAAATATTGGATGAAGCAGTTCTTGACGCTTCTCTTTCTTTAAATGAAGAAGTCCAAAAAATGTTACAAACACTCCTTAAGAAATAGGTACAAAATCTTGTCCCTAAAACCTTGAACCTTGCACCCAACTTACAGTTTGACTTTACTCTCCTGTTTTGGATCCAGATCGTAGAGGGATGAAGCCGTGGCCTGAATGGTCTTGTACCACTCGTTGCCGTACTTGTCGTTGATGGTGTAGAAATCCGCAAAATCCGGCTTACGGATCGTCATCTTCCATTCCTGGGTTTTGGATTTGAACGTCGGATCTACATGCAGGAGCTCATGATACAGCATCATTTCCTTGGTATCATTATCCAGCATATCCCAAAGCTCCCCTGAAATCTCGATCAGATAATCATTACCGGAATAATGCTTCACTTCGCGACTTGCTTTCATGCATTTAGCTGCCCGCTGCTTGGATAAGTTCGGGTACACAAGAAAATACCCGATCTCAGCCGGACCAAATTCCATCTTATGCTTCTCGATCACCTTCTTGGCAATGGCTTCCACCTCGGGCGATTCCATGAGTTGTTTGGTTGAATGTACGGTCGGTTCAGCGTTTAAAAAATCGTTCTCTGGCATGAATAGATTATCGTTTTATAAATTAAGTTTCTCTTGGTTTCAGATAGTTAAGCTATGACTTAGGAACAAGAACGGAGGTAGCCACAATAGAATATTCCTTCTGCGGTCCTGTGATCTTATCAGGATCCTGTCCGGCATCTTCAGCATAGTGTTTGGCTTCTTCTTCAGTCAGTTCCTTGACCTCAAAATTACCGATCAGTTTTACCGTCTTTCCTTTAGAATCGGTAGGAATAAAAAACCCATAATCCTTAAAGGTAATACGAGCAGATTCACTGCCGGCATTGGCCACAAAAAAGCACCCCTTCTTCTCGCACACTTCGGCGATCTCAGTTTCTATCGTGATCACTTTATCTGTGAAATCTTCGGGAGCATTGATCAGTTCACTGAGTTCTATAGCGGTATCCCACGTATCAACTTCAGCCCCGAATACTTCATAGGCATCTGTTTGTTGAACCGGTTCAGATAAACGAATGACTTCAGCATCCTGAGCCATAACACCGGTTGAGATAAAAAGAGTACATACAGCGATCAATAACGTTTTCATAGGATATCATGTTTGATTTTGAGGGAGCCCAAACATACAAATAAGTTTGGGTAAATCTCATCCGATATCCTCTTATTTTTGGAATTATTAGCCGGACTTCTGTCTGTTTTCACAGTAGTAGATCTTTCTTCCCCCGGTTTTCATTTCAACGATCTCCTTTCCGCATTTGTAGCAGGGTTTTCCGGTCCGGCCATATGCATAGTGTCGATATTGCTTACGAGAGCTTCCCTCCCGCTTCAGGGCTTCAACCAGTTCGGGTTCAGTTGTGATCCCACCGGTTTTATAAGAACGTCGTGAAAGCTCCACGGAATAGTGAGCCAGTGCCTCGATTTGTTCATCAGTACAATCCTTCGGCCGATAGTCCGGATCCACTTTGGCACAAAATAAGATCTCACTTCGCAGATAGTTTCCAACCCCACTCAAAAACCCCTGATCAAGCAGAAGCGTAGCTAATTTTCGATTCTTGAAATTATCGTCTTTGTATCGTTGCAGAACTTGCTCGTATGTCGTTTCAGGATGTACGACATCCGGACCCAGTTTTTTGATGTAGGGATGCTCACTGACTTCGGCATCTTTCAGCATTTCAACCTCAGAGGCCGAGTATAAAAAAGCAGATCCTTTTGCCGTTCTGATGGCGACCCTCAAAGATCTGTTGGTGTCCGGTTCTTCCGGCGTTTTACTGATCAGCCACTTTCCGTACAGCTGATTATGTGAATAGAGATTCAAGTCATTATCAAAAGCCGTAATAATAGCTTTGCCTCGTGGCGTGACTGAGGTGATCTTTATTCCTTTCAATGAATCTTCAAATGGTTTGAGTTCATCGAATGCAAAAAACAGATCAATGATCTCCTCTCCTGCAACGGCCTGACTAATCTTATCGGCTGCTCTCCAAATTTCCGGTCCTTCTGGCATATTTTACTATGGTTATTGGTTAATAGTTAATAGTTTAAATGAAGTTCATTATGATACATAGCTTATTGCAGAACAATAACAAAAAGTACTGGTAATAATCCGGCCTTTGAAAAAAGAGCGTTAAAAAGATGACGAAATGCAGCGTTAAGAAAGAAATCATACTGCATGGTGTTTAACTTTCATGCAAACCCAGAGACGGAGCATTGATTTCTTTTAGCGAAATGAAGTCAGCTTTAGATCTTTTTTCACAGCCTTGACTTTTTGTTACTTTTGGGTCAAGCCAAAAGTAAGTGAATGCATCTACTAATAGAGTTATATCAAGATACTACAAATCACACCGAAAATACGTTCAATGAAAGCCATCATCACCCTCATTTCCGGGTTTTTTGGAATCCTTTTTTTTGAGGGGTTTGCCCGACTGATCATCACCTTTTATCATCGGGTTGAGTTTAATTTTTACGGAATTTCTCACCTACCGGCTGATGTATGGATGTATGTGATACTCGCTTCTGTCTTAACCAGCACCTGGCTGGCGACCATGCTTGTTCTCACGGTTCTAAAAACCAATAGTCAACGCTACGCCCTATTATTTGGATTTATTATACTTATCTGGCGAGGTATTGAGATCGCTAATTCCCATCAAACAGAACCTGCTTTTTATTTTTTCGGGGTGATCACGCTTCATCTCATCGGGGTTTATCTGGCATATCTGGTGTACACTAAACAGGAATCTGTGGCCTGACTCACATCCCCCTGTCATTGAGCTGACGCTCAATGCCGGTCCCTCTTCAAAGAGGGAATCTCTCCTGATCAATTTTTTCCTTCTCGTTCCACCACTCCGCTGCGGAATGCCTTACTGAGGCTCTGCTTCAACCTACTGAGTCAGGATGGCGGATTAGGATACCCCATGCCGGCCACAATGCTTCGGAGTGAGATCAAAGTACCCACCAAGGAGTCATTCAGATCAGCCGGCTGGCGGATCAGGATGACCGGTTAAAGATTGATGGACTGACATAAACAGCCAAAGCTAAATCCATCATTCCGTTCAGTACTCTTCTAATTCGATCTATTGTATAGAGAGAACGGGGTGATGGATCGTTTGATCTAACCGCAAAGAAAGCAAAGAAGACGCAGATTACGCTAAGCATAACCACTGCGCCCTTTAACCTCGTTCCGCCGCTCCGCTGCGGAATGCCCTATTGAGGCTCTGCCTCAACCTGCTGAGTTAAGGCAACCATATTAACAACCGTATATAAGGCACTACAATTCTATTCCAAAACAACTTAAAAGTATACAACATCCACACAAATCATCCCGAAAATAAAGTGACAGGAATTATACCACTTCCACCCTCATAATTAACAGCAGAAGAAAGCCGCCAATAAACAGGACTTTCAACAAAACCGGCTTTCACGGGATTAAAATGTATGTAATCCATTTTTTGCTGCATCATCTTGGTAGAAAATATTATTTTGGAGTGAAGACCTTCCTGCCAAACCTGATATTCACTGTCCCGATGATTTTTTAGTTTCTTTGACTTCAATTCATTCAACAAAACTTTACTGTTATTACTTAGTAAGTAATCAATGATAGTTCTACCGGTGAATGATTTAAACGCTCGTAATTTTTCAGATATTGATTCATCCTCTGCAATAAGATGCATGTGATTGGGCATTATGACATATCCATACAATTTGACTCCGTTCTCGTTTTGAAGATAGCATAATGCGTCTAAAACGATCTTTGTGATAAAGGGATTCATAAATAGCGGAAGACCTTCCACTATGGTGCTTGTGAGAAAATATGGATAGTGTTTTTCGTGAATTTTATAGCGACTTCGTCCCATTATTTTGGCTTTTACTTAGTAAGAGCCGTTTAGGAGTCATTCCTTACAGTTTTTTTACTATT
>JAASTO010000272.1 GCA_021767245.1 Balneolaceae bacterium | reverse complement strand
GTTTTAAAACATGTGGTTGATCAGGCTGGAATGGGCCAGGTACAGTCAATTTAGAACGAAAAGTGTTGCCTGATTTTTATCCTGATCTGTGTAGAACTTGCAACCATGTAGAACCTGCGAGCGTCCAACGGACCTCGCAGCGTTCGGGTTGCAGGCTCCTGTCCATAATGCTTGCAAGACCTGCGGACGCTGCAAGCTTGCTCTAAACAATCTAAGTTGGAGGGGCTCACTCTACCCGCTGGTTGATGATCAGTTCCTCAGGTATATCAGAGCCCAAAACACCTATTCCAAACAAGGCATAATCATATTTTGCAGGATCATCCGGATCTAAGAACTGCAGACGTTTTGTAAGTTCCAGCACAGACTTCCAGTCATTTTGCTTGCGTGACAGGAGTCCAAGTTTCCGAGCCTGACGTGCAACGTGCACATCCAGCGGGATCTTTAGCTTTTCGGGTCCCATAAAACTCATGGTGCCGGGGTCTACCGGACTGTTTTTTCGGATCACCCATCGTAAGTACATATACAGTCTTTTGGCTGAGCTGTTCTTTTCAGGATTTGAAATGTGTTTATGAACCCGCACAGGCATTTCAGGATGGAATGTGAAAAACTGTTCGTTGAATACTGAGATCAGATCCCTGTTCTCACGTATAGCCTGATCATCACAGAATGCCCAGAAAGCTTCAAAATTTCCGAATTTCAGTAGAATGGATTGCAGCGTCTTCGTTAACCAGTGCATATCCACCGGTTTAAAAGTGCGGTGTTTGAATCCTTCAAATTTAGGGGCATCCTTTTCCGTGTAATTCAAAATAAACTCGGTAGGTTGATGGTTCATTCTATTCAAGAGGTCTTCAACCTTGGCGTTCACAATATCCCGCCGGCCCCAGGCCATAACTGCTGCAAAAAATCCGGCGATTTCCCTGTCGTTCTTTTCCTCAAAGGCATGCATAAATTGCACAGGATCACTGTCGATATACTCCGGCACTTCAATTTTTTCTACCAGATCATCGAGAAAGGGTTTAAGTTCAGTGAGTTTACGCTTAGAGATGGTTCGATATCTTTTTCTCTTTCGGGGCAAGGAATTTTTCTACTTTATGAGTGTTTTTCATTTAGGTTAAAGCGGTCAGGATTTTGGTACCTTTCCATACGATTATACAAACAAATTGCAGTCAAATTGATTCACATTATAAACGATTGGTTCATTTCATTGGTTGACCAGTATATGGATGCTCATTACGGCGGAAGGAAGCAGTCGCTGCTTCGCGATCATCCGGAAACAATTGTGGAGATCGGTGCGGCATATGGGGCGAACTTCAGATACCTTAAACCGGGTACCAAGGTGATCGTGATAGAGCCGAATGAATCCTACAATAAAATTCTCAAGAGGAGAGCCGAAAGATTTAATGTGACTATTGAAATTCATAACACAGGTGCCGAATCCATTGACCTGCCTTCTGATTCGATCGATATGGTATTGGATAGCCTGGTTATGTGTACGGTGGAATATCCTGATCAGGTATTGTCAGAAATTCATCGCATCCTAAGAACAGGTGGGAAGTTTGTCTTCATTGAACACGTTAGATCGGAGCATCATACATGGCTGTGTCGTCTACAAAACTTTGTGCAAAAGCCATGGAAGTGGTTTTTTGATGGCTGCCATGTAAACAGGGATACAGCCTCAAGTATTGATAAAGTGCCGTTTAGTAAGATCGACCTGGAGGAATTCAAAAGTAAAACGGTATTCCTTCCGATCATACCTCATATCAGTGGAACAGCGATCAAATAGTAAAAGGGATTTAGTTTACCAATTTGGAGATCAGGACCTGATTAGCTTTTGGAAATGGAAACTTCTGAAGGTCATCGGTGGCCACCCATTTTACTTCCTGACTTTCTTTAGGTTTGGGCTCCCCGGAAAGCAGCTTACAGTGCCAGGCATGCATGGTTATGGAAAAGTGCGAGTAGGTATGTTTTAAATGTGTAAGCTCTTTGTAGGCTTTCACTTCCACTCCGAGCTCTTCCTTTAACTCCCGTTCAACAGTTTCTTGAATGTCTTCACCATCTTCCTGTTTACCGCCCGGAAACTCCCAGAGCCCACCCAGCATAGCCTCATTTGGCCGCAAGGCGATCAGTATCTTACCATCCTGATCACGCTCAATGATCCCAACTCCGATAGTGTAATGAGGTTTTTTCTTGGCAGGAGATTTATAGGGGATGGAATCTGTTTTGGCCATTTTAGAGGCAGTACATCCGGCTTGAATAGGGCAGGAATCACATTTCGGTTTGGAAGGTGTGCAGATCACGGATCCTAATTCCATCAACGCCTGATTGAAATCTCCAGGGTGCTGCTTATCAATTAGTTCATCGGCCAGTTCCTGAACCTGTCGTCTCGTTTTACTGCTTCGGGTGTCATCTTCGATGCCATAATACCGGGTGATGACGCGGATCACATTTCCATCCACTACGGCATTTGGTTTGCCGAAGGCTATACTTGTGACGGCCGCAGCTGTGTAAGGTCCCACTCCTTTCAGTTTTATGATCTCATCATAGGTATCAGGTACCTGTCCATCAAATTCTTTAACCACCATTTTTGCTGCAGCATGAAGATTTCTGGCACGGCTGTAATAACCCAAACCTTCCCAGGCTTTCAGTACTTCCTGTTGAACTGCTTTGGCAAGATCGTACACTGTTGGAAACAGAGAGATGAAATTTCTAAAATAGGGAGTAGCTTGCTGAACCTGTGTTTGCTGGAGCATGATCTCTGAGATCCAGATCTTGTAAGGATCCGCTTCACCACGCCAGGGCATTTCACGTTTATGATCCTGATACCAGTTCAGAAGTTCAGTTCGAAATTGCTTTGGGTCCACGTCTTCGATTAAAGTTGAGCTGAGTTTCTAATACAGATGTAGCCTAATTTCCGTTCTCAGAACTTCCCCGGGAGAT
>JAASTO010000065.1 GCA_021767245.1 Balneolaceae bacterium | reverse complement strand
GTATCACTGTGCAGGCAAAGAGTATCGGCTGAAATTGGTAATTCAAGTCCGTCATACGTAGTCACCTTTCCATCGAGAAATCCTTTCAGCTGCTTTAAAACCGATGCTTTATCAGTCAGCACAGCCCCATCCAGCTTTCTGGATCTCAGTGACAGGTCATCCTCATACCGACGATCTGCAAAAACCTCATTCTTCACGATCAATCCGGCATCTTCCGCCACTTCCTTTAAAACGGAACCTTCAGGCGCATAAAGGATCATATCCTGTTTCACCTGAACCACCGCCTTTACCACACCAACCGCCGTATTCTCGTCTGTGGCTGCAAAATTATACAGGGCTCCATGAGGTTTTACATGATGCAGTTCAGCCCCGTGTGCTTCTGCCATTCCCTTAAGGGCGGACACCTGATACAGCACACAGGCTTGCAGTTCATCAACGGTTAGGTTCATGATACGGCGACCAAAACCCTGAAGGTCCGGATAGGATGGGTGTGCCCCAATGGCCACATCATGTTTTTGTGCAAGCCGGATGGTCTTTGAGATAGCCACCGGATCACCGGAATGGAACCCACAGGCAACGTTGCAGCTGGTGATATAGGGCATGATAGCGGAATCCCTTTTCTCGTCATACATACCATAAAATTCGCCGAGATCGCAGTTGAGGTCTAATTTTGTAATCATGATCACAAGATGTTTAGAACGGAATTCAAGCTCCTGAAACCTACAAGTATTGCTACAAGAATCACAATCACCCCAAACACATTCTGGCGAAGATTATTTCGGTTACTTCCCAGAAATAGTGGCTTATTCATGATATAGAGCAGAAAGGCTGCAATGACCGGCAGGGTAATTCCATTGGCCACCTGTGCAAATTCGATCAATTTAACGGGATTATAACTGACGGCGGAAAATATGACACCGGTAAAAAGTACCAGCATCCACACTACTCTGAATTTTGTATCCTTCAGGTCTCCGCTCCATCCTAATAAGCCCTTGGTGGCATAAGCTGCAGCAAGTGGCGCGGTAACTGCCGAGGTGATCCCGGCGGCAAACAGACCGATTCCCATAAAAGTTTTGGCCCAGCTTCCCAGTAAGGGTACAAGCTGTTGAGCCATGTCTGCAGCACTTTTCACTTCTTCCAAACTTCCGTTTGCAGCGGCAGCACTCGTTATCACTACACATACTGAGATCAATCCACCTAAAATAATACCCACCGCATTCTCGATTCGCATATCGGAAAGTTGTGTGTAACTGGAATAACGTTCTTGTACTGTTGAGGCATGCAAAAACAAATTATAGGGCACCACTGTGGTGCCGATCAGAGCTATCACGGTCAGGAACTCATCCGCTGAGGCCCGTGGAATGAACATACCCTTCAAAATGGCTGTGATATCCGGACTGATGACGATCGCTGTGGTCACAAACACAATGCTCATTATTCCAACCAGGGCGGTCATCACATTCACGATTCGCTTGAAGCTTCCTGAAAAAAGTAACGTGAACGCAACCGCTCCAATCAAAACTGACGTGAGCCGCAACTTAAATCCATTGATGGTAACATCAAGACCCACAAAAAATTCTTCCCAGCCCAATACGGCCCCTGATATATTACCGCCCTCATAAGCAATGTTTCCGATCACAATGGCACTCATGACCAGTAAAATACCCGCAATTTTTAAGATGGGGTGCCCAAGTTGTTCCCGTATCGCTTCCCCAAAGCCTTTTTGGGTAACAATGCCAAGGCGACCGGTCATTTCTTGCAGAGTGATGGTTGCAATAACCGAAAAAACCAACGCCCATAGTAACATATAGCCCGACCTCACTCCGGCCAGGGTACAAACGGTGACGGTTCCGGGGCCAATGAAGGCTGCAGCAACCAGGGTGCTGGGCCCAAAGTATTTTTTCAGTGGATTTTTCATGCTTGAGTATATAGTATGAAGGAGTTAAAATCCCAAATCCGAAAAGAGTAATATTTTTTAAAACATGTGATGGCCGAACTGAAGACCAAACAAAACGATAAGAACGTTTCTGAGTATCTCAACGCTATTGAAGATCCTCAACGAAAAGAGGATTGTATCAAGATCTATGACCTAATGGCTCAAATAACCGGTGAGGATGGCAGCATGTGGGGTGACAGCATTGTGGGATTCGGAACTTATCACTATAAATACGACAGTGGCCGGGAAGGTGACTGGTTCATTACCGGATTTGCGAACAGGAAGCAACAGATCTCACTTTACATCATGTCGGGCTTTGAGCACTACGATGAACTGATGGCAAAACTTGGCAAACACAAAACCGGAAAGTCTTGTTTATACATCAAAAAACTGAGTGATATTGAAATGGAGATTCTTGAAAAACTGGTACGTTCCTCAGTCGAATACATGAATAAAACTTACAATAAATAATGGGACAAGGCTCAGAGAGAAAGGACATCAAAGCGGGTTTGAAAGTGGGGATCGTACTGAAGAAAGATCAGCGTTCGGGCAAGATCACTTACGGCATCGTCAGGGATATTTTAACTAAGAGCGCCACACACCCCCACGGCGTTAAGGTGCGGCTTGAAGACGGACAAATTGGACGAGTGAAAGAGATCCTATGATGATTACCGAATTCAAAACTACCACCCTTGAACTTGAGGATGACTATGAAGGCAGGGTGATCGCCACACTTATTGAATCACCGAAAAATGTCTCCGGTAACCAACCGGTATTATATCTGCACGGCTTCAATGATTATTTTTTTCAGACACACGTTGCCGAACAATTCAATAAAAACGGCTACAATTTCTTTGCCCTTGATCTGAGAAAGTACGGCCGCTCTTTATTACCTCATCAGCATCCCAATTACTGCCGTTCGATCACCGAATATTTTGAAGAGATCAACCGGTCTGTTGAGATCATACAGAAAGATCACGATCAGAAAATGATACTGATCGGTCACTCCACTGGTGGACTTATCGCCTCTGTGTATCTCAACATTGGAAAATACCGCGACCATTTTGAGCGGCTCATTCTAAACTCCCCTTTCCTGGATTTCAACATAAATTTGTTTCAGCGGTTGTTTCTTCTTCCACTAGCGGGGGTTATCTCCTTTCTGTTTCCTTATGCGGCCCAAAAGAAACCTTTCTCACATCTATATGGAGCAAGTATTTCGCAATCAAAATATGGAGAGTGGAAATACAACAAAGACTGGAAGCCCATGAAAGGTTTCCCTGCCTATTATAAGTGGGTATATGCTGTGAACCGGGCTCAGAAGAAGCTCCGAAAGCATTCCCGTATCAACATCCCCATTCTGATCCTTCACTCAGAACGGTCGGTCCGGCCGGATAAATGGAAAGATATTCTCATGCGTTCAGATATGGTTCTGAATGTGGACCACATCAGAAAATACGGCGTTATGCTTGGTCCTAAAGTTACACTGGAACCGGTAAACGATGCCATACATGACGTTTATCTATCACGAATTGAGGTTCGTAAAAAAGCCTTCGAAACTACCTTTCACTGGCTGGATTGATGGCTAAGATTTTGCCTGAACATCCCAGAAGCTTCAAATTGAAATGAATGGTTTTGGGGATGATAGGGTTTAATTTTTAAATTAAACTTACACTGCCATGATGCTCAGATTTATCACATTCCTACTGCTCTCATTTACCTTTTTAACTACCTCAGCTTTTGCACAGCTGACGAACTCTCCGGATACCTTTCAAACTGAAAACGGAGATCTTAAAATCCACCCGATCCTGCACGGAAGCGTCATTTTTGAGTGGAATGGACTGGATATTTATATAGATCCCTGGGGTTCTGCAGATCTTTATGAAGAAAAGTCTGCCCCGGAACTGATCCTGATCACCCATCCGCACGGAGACCACCTGAGTCCTGAAACCCTCGCAGCTTTAGATACAGAAAATACCACCTTTATAGTCCCTAAGGTTGTGGCAGAGCAAATGCCTGAAGCTTATTCCAGTCAAACCATTATTCTTGCAAACGGTGAATCCAAAAACTATCAGGGAATCAATGTCGAGGCCGTTCCGATGTACAACCTTCCCAATGAGGGAGCACGGCACCCCAAAGGCTGGGGCAACGGTTATGTGATAACCATGGGCGGTAAAAAGCTCTATGTTTCAGGTGATACTGAGGATATTCCCGAAATGCGTCAGCTCCAAAATATTGACATCGCGTTTGTCTGCATGAACCTCCCCTATACCATGGATATCTATCAGGCTACCAGTGGAGTGCTGGAGTTTGAACCTAAAGTCATGTATCCCTATCACCACCGCGGTCAGGATATTGAGCGATTCAAGGAAATAGTGGACTGGGAAGGAAAAGATATTGACGTACGTCTGAAGAACTGGTATCCGGAACAGTAAGCTTCACATCTGTTTCGCATAAATCATACCTTCAAAAGAAAAAACAGGTATGAATTGCACGCTCTGTTCAACAAAAACGGAACCGTTCTATTACTATGAAAAAGAAGAACGGCAATATCACCGCTGCCCGAATTGTAAAGCAGTTCTGATGGATATCAGCGATTATCCGACTCCTGATGAGGAGATCCACAGGTATGAAAGCCACAATAACGACGTGGAAGATCCCCGGTACCAAAAATTTGTTTCCCCGCTGGTTGATAAGATCCTTGAGCATTACAGCCCTGACGACAAAGGGCTCGATTTTGGTGCCGGTACCGGACCGGTGATCACCAAAATGCTGACAGATGAAGGGTACGATATTATCACTTACGATCCCTTCTTTGATAACAACACTACTGTATTTGATGAAACCTTTGATTACATCGTCAGTTGTGAGGTTATTGAACATTTTCATGAACCCCACATGGAATTTGAGCGATTACGAGGCATGTTAAACCCCGGAGGAGCATTATTCCTGAAAACGGACGTCTATACCGAAGATATCGATTTCCATGCGTGGTATTACAAAAGTGATGAAACCCACGTCTTCTTCTACCACCCAGAAACATTCCGGTGGATCAAAGAAGCGTTCAATTTCATTAAACTGGAAATCGACGGGCGGCACATTTCCTTATTCGCCTAACAGATCAAAACTGCCGACGTAGTAATTCGGGTCAACCACTAAGCGGTACCTCCCGGCTTCTTCAACTTCCATTCTTTGCCAGTTTGTGGTTGGTTGGAGCCGGATCTCTTTTCCGTTTACAGTAACATCCACAGGTAGATCAAATCCACTCACTGCATTCCCCCACCGGTATGAAAGAGTGCCGTTTCTGAATGCATACTCTAAAGTTGGAATACGCGTATCCCTCAGATACTGATCAAAAACTTTTGAAAGGTCTCGACCAAAACTATCACTGATGAAGTTTTCGATCTGTTTGGAATGCACTGTTTGATGGTAAAATTCACGGTTCAGGCCACGAAGGGTTTCCCTCCAAAGGGAATCGTCACCGGCAACCTGACGTAAAGTATGCAGCAGATTTCCTCCTTTGTTATACATATCGCCCGATCCGCGATGATATACGCCATGCGTCCCCATCAGCGGTCGGTCATTGTTGATGCCAAGCCTGAGTCCCTGCACATATTCGTTGGCAGCCTGTGTCCCGAAATGATAATCCAGGTACAAGCTCTCTGAGTAGTTGGTGAATCCCTCGTGCACCCACATATCAGCAACATCGGCATAGGTAATATTGTTGGCAAACCATTCGTGGCCGGTTTCATGAATGATGATAAAATCGAATTTCAATCCCCAACCAGATCCACTCAGGTCGCGGCCGAGATATCCATTCTCGTACCCGTTGCCGTAGGTCACTGAACTCTGATGTTCCATTCCCAGATATGGAGCTTCCACCAGTTTGTATCCATCCTCATAAAATGGATATGGACCAAACCAGTGCTCAAAGGCATCCATCATGGGCTTTACCTGTTTGAACTGTTCCCGGGCTTTTTCCTCATTTTCCCGCAGCACATAATAGTCGTGGGTCAATTCGCCTTTTTCGCCATCATAGATCTCACCAAAATGAACATAATCGCCGATGTTGATATTCACTCCATAGTTATTGATGGGATTACTGACGAACCAATTCCAGGTTTTAGTTCCATCAGTATGTTCATCTACACCTTCCAGCCGGCCATTCGACACGTCCATGAGATCCCCCGGAGTGGTGATGCTGATCCGCATACTGTCGGTTTCATCATACGGGTGATCTTTGTTCGGCCACCACACACTTGACCCGATCCCCTGATTGGACGTGGCCACAAATGGTTTTCCGTTTCGGTCGGTTGTCCAGGTAAAGCCTCCATCCCACGGTGGATTTTCGGCTACCACCGGTTTTCCGGCATACTCCACAACAACGTCATTCACATCGCCTGTTACCTGTTTCTTATTAAGAGTTACGAAAAACGCACTGCCCTCTCTCACAAAGTCCAGGCTTTCCCCATCTTGTTGGAAGTCTGTAATTTCAAGTGGCTCCTGAAGATCGACCTGCATGGTCTGCCCCGGCTCAAGTACGGTGTAGCGGATCAAATTACTGCCGGCTATGGAGCTGTCTTCAATGTTTACTTTCACTTCAAGATGATAATAATTAAGGTCCCACCAGGCTCTCTCCTCAGTGATACTTCCCCTGAGCGTATCCTGTCGGGAAAATTCTTGCTGTGCAACAACTTCTGTCAATCCAAAGAATAAGGAGCAGACCAAAAAAATTGGTATCGATCTGAACTTTATTGATTTCATTTGTTTTAAATAGCTGTGTAAGAAGTACATAAATCTGAAAAACCGGGTTTTATACCTGATGATTGAACCACACCTAACCGGATGAATGGATCGATCTGATATATCGAATCAACACTTAACCAGCTTGTGGTTTGTTAAAACTGAATGTAAGAGATTTATCCAAAACACATAAGTCAAAGTGAAAAACTGAGCAGGATTTCACCGTGTTCTTCTTCCAAAAAATTGATCGGATGAAGTTTTCAGGTTCACATGTTAACGGAATAATTCAATAAACGGATGAACAATGAAACAACTCACTATTTTGCTCACGTCAATTTTTATGATGATCCCTGCCTATCTGTTTGCTCAGGATGATGAATCTTCGCTAAGCGTTGGCGGGGCCGTCAGGTATAACGTCATTTTGACTGATTATGAAGACGGTAATATCGATAATAACGATGGACAGTTTACCTGGGACACCTGGCGTATTAACGTGAATGCGGTTAAAAATGGGGTGAAGCTTAATTTTGAATACCGGTTCTACCCTACCTTCAACACGCATTTTATAAAGCAGGGATGGTTAGGATACGATTTTGATGAAAAGAACAATCTTCAGATCGGTGTTACTCAGGTTCCGTTTGGCAACCTTCAGTATAATTCCCACAACTGGTGGTTTCAGGGGCCATATTATGTCGGGCTTGAGGATGATCACGATATGGGAATCAAATTAACGCACACTGCCGAAAACTGGGATATCATGGCCGCCTATTTCTTTCAGCCTGAACCGGCAGGTCCCGCAGCAGGAGCAGGTTCATTTGGCTTTGGCGGTTCCGGTCGCTATTCATACGATATTGTTCCATCCGGTGACGAAACCAACTACGAACGCAATCAGTTGAATGTCAGAACCACCCGTAGTTTTGATATTGATGGAGGAACCGTAGAACTTGGAGTGAGTGGAGAGATCGGTCAAACCTGGAATCAGGTACTGAATGAAACTGATCGCCGGTATGCCATAGCGGCTCACACCGACATTGACTATGGCAACTGGAATTTCAAGGGACAATACACCACATTTGATATCAATGCACAGGATGACACCGGTCAGCCCATAGATGCCGTTCAAATGGGTGCTTATGCTTCCACCTATCCGGTAGCCACGGAAATGAGTATGTACTCAGCCGGACTCAGCTACAGTTATGACGTGGACTGGGGGCCGGTCACCAACCTGAATTTCTATAACGATTACACCTACTTCCAAAAACATACTGATGGCTTCAATGACGCTCATCAAAATGTGATCGGATTTTTGCTAACGGCAGGCAATGTGTACACCTACTTTGATATAGCAAGAGGCAGTAATCACCCGTGGTTAACCGAAACATTTGGGCAGGGACTTGGACAAGGACTGAACGATGCCCGATGGAACACACGGTTCAACATTAATATTGGATACTACTTTTAGGGTCAAGAATAGCTGAATGGTCTTAAAAAAGTAACCGAACCTGAAGGCCTATCGAATTCCGGACATTCCCTTTTGTTTCGTTCAGCCCACTGCTGATGGTTTGCCGGTCTTCAAAAACGGTCACTCCATATTTGAACCAGACATCCATAAAGTCAGCTGCATTATATCTAAGCGCTACATAGGCTCTCTGCCCCTGATCGTACAGTACCGTGTTGGACATCACGTACAACAAGTCACTTTCAAATTGATACACCCGGGTATTGAAGCTTTCTGTGTCAAATAGTGTAACCCTCCCATCGATGCGCAGTCTACGTGTTGGCTCAACTCGGAGATCCTGATAGATCAGAAATCCTGTTTCCCATTCCCCACCGGCTTCTCTGTTTCGAACTAATTCTACTCTTGACCTCAGTCGAACATCCGGACTTACCTGATACTCAAAATTCGTTCTGATACTTGAGCGGGTTTCTTCTCCCATTAGGATCTGCTCATTTCCCATCTCATTCAAGACCACATATTCATCATCCCTGGTTTCAGAACGTACCAAAAAGTACACATTCAGGCTTCGGTTGAAATTGATCTCACTAAGTGCCAGTACATCAAAGCCTCCGGTGGGCTGTGAAGTTCCAAATCGTGGGGCATTAAATTGGTACTGATCAAAATATCCGCTCAGTATAATTTTAGGATTCAGTATATGCCTTAGACCAACATAAAATCCTTCTTCATTTTGAGGTCCTGATGACTGTTCCCCAAATCCGCTAGCCAGAAATGACTGAAAATCTTTCTCATAATGCCTGTATGCAAGAGCCAGTTCCGTATTAACTCCAATGGGTGTTTCTACTCCCACAATACCCCCAAACCCGCCGTTCTCACTTCTGGCAAATTCACCAAATAAAAAACTGTTACTGATCAACCCGCGATAATCCACCCCAAATACGGAATGTTCTCTTCCTTCATAATCAAAGGCACTACTCAATAAACTACCCTTATCAATGTAACTGCTGAACCGATTGTAGTATCCGGTCACCCCGATCAATCCAAGCCGAGAATCGACTCTGAGCCGGCCACCTGTAGTCATCTGATAGATATTGTTTTTTCGATCCAGTTCATTTTCGGTTCTGTGAAATCCGGTTGAGGTTGGGAAACGGGTGGTATCGATCCCGGTAACCGAAGCCGTTCTCGGCCGTTCAGAATAAAATCCCGTCAATTCGATCTTATCACCATAAGAAGCCGCTATACCCCTGAAAAAATCCGTTTCCTGTGCCGAACTGTAGGGCTTGATCCCTCTTTCATTCTTCGAGATCGTTCCGACCACTTCCCTGCCCTTGCCAAAGGCTCCCCCACTCCAAAGCACTAAACCCTGCCCAAAACTGAGGCTGTAATCCCCCACTACCAGTTCATTCAATTTCCCGTTATCAACCAATGCTATGTGCCCGGAGTTGAAATCAAATCCTTTTACTCCATCCAACGGCTCTCCGGCATCTTTTTCCTGCGTAAAATTCACGGAGAGGTGATTGGTGTTCATCCTTATGCGGTGATAGTATTTCATGGGTGAACCGAGGTAGCCTCCAAGACTATCAGGACGAATATACCCTTCGCTTTCCTGCAGATCCCGCTGGTAGCGCGAAAAGACCTCTACGCGTCTGTTTGCCAGCCAGTACTCCGGTCTTAAATACATGTCACGAAATCGTTCTCCTGATCCTCCTATGGCCACATAAGGTTGCATCCTTCTGTACGTAGCAGGACCAATACCGGATACTTCCAGTAATTCTTCTTTGGTTTCAAATGGCTTGGTTGACCGGTAGTCAACAATGGCACGGGCGATCTTCAAATTGATACCCGGAATTTGAAGAAGGTCATCCAGTTTCCCTCTGTTTATGTTGATGGGATCTGCAGCAAGGTCTTCCAGAAATTGTGTAAGCTGTTCACCGGTTAAGCCCGATTCTTCCGGATCCAATTCCTCAAATGCTTTTTCAAGTTGTTCTTCCACACTCGTGGAATCTTGCGAATAGGCGACCTCAGGTACCACTCCGCAGATCATAACAAGACCTAAAGATATGATAGTTACACAATTCCTCATCTAAAATTTGATCATGAAGTCTACACCGGGACTAAATCCCAGTAACTCATGTTTCTGAACCGCTAAGTTGACGGCCCACATTTCCTGACTGAAACCGAATCCGCCCGAGAAGCTCAGCGGCTCTGTTGTCACGCCAATCCTGCCAAGCAAACCCTGAAAGATATCCACCTCAATACCACCCCGGTAAGAAACCGGAAACCGAACATCTTTGGCCACATCAAATGCGAACAAGGCCAGTTCATTCAGGCTGTAGCTAAAACCAATGATAATATCCCGTGGCAGCTCCTCGTCAATATCCTGATATTCCGGCTTATTGACATTGCTGGAGCGGGCTCCTATCCAAAGATCATCCGTCAATTCTGCAGCCAGGCCTACATCAACCCCCAACGCACCGCCTGAGCCATAACCTGATCCAAATGAAATATGATTATAGTTGCCCGTTACGGCAAAATGCAGCATTCGCCACTCGTGTTTATACGCTATGCGAACTCTCATTTCGTTGAATAGATTATCACCATACCGGTGAAAACCAAAGCCCGCTACACCGAATTTGGTGGGAATGGTTGCGGCAGCGGCCATATCCGTCAGTTCAGAAAAACCGTAATTCCTTAATCCATAAAAGCCTATGGATGTATTTTCGGTATTGATAGTGGCCGGGTTGGCAAAAATAGCCCAGTTATTTTGAGGTAAGGCGACAGAAGTTTGCCCCATACCCAAACTCTTCGCACCCATGATGAGTTGACCATGAACAGGAAACGAGAACAATGCTAAAATAATCCCGAAAGTTATTTTATATAGTATATGTTGTATTCGTATCATTGAGAAACAATAAATACTTATATGAAGACCCCTCTATTTTTTAATAATGTAATAAAGACGATCCTATTTTGCGGAGTATTTTTTGTCTTTTTGACATTTGAAGTAAGGGCTCAGGAGCTTAATTGCACGGTTGAGGTCAACACAGATCGCCTTGAAGGCTCTTCCTATCAGTACTTAAGTAACCTGAAGCCGGATATTGAAGCATATCTGAACGAACATAACTGGACTGAAATTGACTTTCAGGATCACGAACGCATAGAATGCCTGATGCAGATAGTGATCGTCAGTGGAACATCCAATTACTTGTTTAGTGCCGAAACGGTGATACAGGTCCAGCGCCCCATCTACAATACCACGAATAAAACCTCGACACTACTGATCAGCGACAACGGCTGGCAATTCAGCTATCCTGAAGGGCGTACGATGATCCATGATGAATTACAGTTTGACGACCTGACCGGGTTTCTGGACTTTTACAGTTACGTGATTCTCGGATACGATTTCGACACTTTTTCTGAACTGGGTGGTACCGAGTATTTTGTCAGAGCTCAGAATATTTTAAACCTGGCACAGACCACAAACGCAGCCGGCTGGAGCCGCAACTCAAACAATCAGCGAAACCGAAACACACTGATCAGTGATCTGACTTCAGGAAGCTACAACGCATTGCGCAGAGCATACTATAGCTATCATCGGCTCGGACTGGATACCTTTATTGACTCACCCGAGCAGGCACGACAACAAATTTTAACAACCCTCCGGAACATTCAAACGGCTAAACGGAGGTCAACAAGTAACTGGCTCTATGATATCTTTTTTGATGCCAAAGCCCGTGAAATAGCCGGTATTTTTCAGTCTGCCCCGCGCGATGTACGCCTGGAGGCCTACAACATTTTACGACAAACCGATCAGGGACATTTAAGTGAATACGAAAGCCTTCAGAACTAAGATATTTGTATCATGGTTTTGTATATTGGGCGCCCAAAAAAGCGGTTCCATAACTGAAATTTTCAAGCTGAAATCAGAATAGAATGAAATTTTACGTATGTATAAAAATGGTGCCCGACGTGTACGCACCATTACAGATCAAAGACGGACAACTAATTCAGG
>JAASTO010000064.1 GCA_021767245.1 Balneolaceae bacterium | reverse complement strand
TGATAGATCTGATTACTGTTCTGTTTTCGTGCCATCGGTGGCTAAGATAAGGAATGTTCGTTTTAATGAAATGTCTTATTCGGGTGAATTTATGTGGAACAATTTCTGATGAACGAAGTTTGCCTTGGTATGATACTAAATAGAAAATCAACCAACGTGAATACTGAAGTGAGTAACCAATCCCCTGCGATCTCGTTTATAAACAAACCGACCAAAATTACGGGTGATATCAACTGTAATGAAGATCTGAGAATTGCCGGTACCATTGAAGGCGAGGTTCATTCAAAAATGAAATTCATACTCAATGACTCTGGTATTATTAATGGTAAGGTTCATTCTCAAGAAGCTGAGATAGCCGGTACCGTTAATGGTGATGTACGGGTAAAGGATAAACTGACCCTGAAGTCAACGGCCGTTATTGAAGGCAAGATCTACACTAAAAAGATCTCGATCGAGGATGGTGCACAGATCAAAGGTTCTCTGCATGTGGGACCAAATGTATCTATCGAGGATACTTCGAGTACTCAATCTTCTAAATCTACCTCAACTCCTTCTTCCTCATCCGATTCACCTGATAAGGAAAATTCAAAAGATGAGAAATCCGGATCGGGAAAGATCTTTTCCAAGAACTAAAACCAATCCGTTTCAAATTTAAGGTTTAAGGCGTCCCATCATTCTTGGGAAGGGAATGGTCTCTCTTACGTGAGAAAGTCCGCAAATCCAGGCTACAGTACGCTCAAGTCCCAGTCCATACCCTGAGTGTGGTACACTTCCGAAGCGTCGCAGATCCAGATACCACTCAAAGACTTCTTTGTCCAGTCCTTCTTCTGCAATTCGTTCTTCAAGTACTCCCAGGTCATCTTCTCGCTGTGACCCTCCTACGATCTCTCCATAGCCTTCAGGAGCCAAAATGTCCATTCCAAGTGCCAACTTATCGGTTTCATCCCGTTTCATATAAAAAGCTTTGATCTCAGCCGGCCAGTGAGTTACAATAAGCGGTACATCAAACTGCATCATAAGCACTGTTTCATCACTACCGCCAAAATCGTTGCCCCATTCAAAGTTTCGGGCTGATTCTTTCCAACTTGGAATATTACGCAGATCTTCGTCAATCTGATCTACCCTGGCATGAATATCCTTGACACGCTGATCGATCTGAGCTTTTCTCCATTTCTTGGCTGAACCGTGCTCTTTTTTGATCTCTTCTTCTTCCTTTTCAAGATCGATCTTTTCCTTACGTCTCGATTCGGCCATTTCATCCAGCATTTCAGCCGTCTCATCACTCGTCAAGATTTCAACGGCCTCCGTGTAGGTCATACGTTCAAAGGCTTTATCAGCTATTTTTTCTAAAGCACTGATATCTCTTTCAAGTATCTCAAGTTCATTCTTACAGTTTTCCAGTACCCGGCTTACGACCGCCTTGATCATATCTTCAGCCAGATCCATGTTCATTTCCAGATCGTAGTATGCCATTTCCGGTTCTATCATCCAGAATTCTGTAAGGTGACGTCGTGTCTTAGACTTTTCAGCCCTGAAGGTCGGCCCAAACGTGTAGATCAGACCATGAGCCATAGCCATGGCTTCACCGTAGAGTTGACCGGTTTGAGCCAGATAAGCTTTTTCCTCAAAGTAGTCGGTTTCAAACAGAGTGGTACTGCCTTCAGCCGCATTACCGGTAAAGATCGGGGAATCCATTTGAACAAAATCCCGTCCCTGAAAGAAAGTATGGATAGCAAATATGATCTCATTTCTAACCCGCATGGCTGCCCATTGTCGCTGACTTCTCAGCCACAGGTGGCGGTTGTTCATCAAAAACTCAACCCCGTGTTCTTTGGGAGTGATCGGGTAATTTTCAGCGATCTGAATGACCTTAACGTCAGAAACATGGATCTCATGCCCCCCAACACTTCGATCGTCTGCCTTAACCGTTCCGGTTACTTCCAGTGAACTTTCCTGCTTAAGTGAAGTGGCTGCTTCCCAGGCATTTTCCGACACATCATCTTTCGCAATGACACATTGGGTCAGGCCTGAACCGTCTCTCATTTCAACGAAAACCAAACTTCCGCTGCTTCTGAAATTATAAACCCAGCCTTTTAGAGTTACTTCTTGATCTACGTGTTCTGAAAGATTCTTGATGTAAGTCATTGTATTGATGCTATGATGATTAAATATTTTTTAAGTTGAAACGGTTAACATAAGTTTAAAACCTGTGCTTTAAGCTTTATCCCAATATTAAACCAGTTTTCTGATTTTCAGGTAACAGGATGGCTTCCATGAAATGCTCATCTTCAAAGAATTCCTGCACAAAGTCTCTGATCTGTTCGGATGTAACTGAATCAATGTTCTCTACTAATTCGTCTAAGGTAACAAACCTTCCAAAATAGAGCTCACTTTTTGCAAGGCGGGTCATTCGATTACTGGTGCTTTCCTGAGAAAGCAGCAACTTACCCTTCAGTTGTGATTTGGCTTCAGTGAGTTCTTTTTCGGGAATAAGTTCGTTTTGCATGATCTTTAATTCCTTCAGTATCAATTCCCTTACATGATCCACATAATCCTTGTCGGTTCCCACATATATCCCCCACAAACCGGTATCGGTGTAAGATTGATTGAAGGTTTGAATGGAGTAGCAATATCCATATTTCTCTCTCACATTCTGGTGTAATCGTGAACTCATACCACCACACAGAACCGTATTGGCTAACAACAGCAGGTATTTGTCTTCATGATCATAATTCAGTCCTCTGCGACCATAAATATAATGAGTTTGCTCGATCGGCTTCGTTAACCGAAGGTCTTCTTTTTTAAATTCAGGAAGGGGTTGTTCACTTTCATCTCGGTTTTCAGTTTCAAGCTTCTCAAAATAGGAGGCGACTAACTCTACTACCCTGTTATGATCCACATTTCCTGCTACTGATACCAACAGATTACCCGCATAGTATCTTTCCTTCATGTAATCATACAGGTCTTGTCGACTAAAGGCGGAAACGGTTTCTTCGAATCCAAGAACAGGCCGGCCCAGTTCATGCCCTTCAAAGATCTTACTGTTGAAAGCTTCAAAAAGATAATCATCAGGGGAATCGCGGTACATTTTCATTTCCTCAATGACCACCTTTTTTTCTTTCTCAATTTCCTCTTCCGGAAAGGCAGGGTGAAGCACCATATCAGATAGAACATCCAGTGCTTTTTCAAGCTGGGTGTTCACGCATCGTGAATAATAGCAGGTATATTCTGAGGATGTAAACGCATTCAGATATCCGCCTACAGATTCCATACTTAAGGCAATATCATAAGAAGACCGGCTATCGGTTCCCTTGAACAACATGTGTTCCAAAAAATGAGTTACCCCGGCTTTATCGGCTGATTCATGCCTTCCCCCTGTTTTCACCCAGATTCCAACGGTAACGCTTTTAACACTTTCAATATGTTCTGTTACGATCCTTAAACCGTTTGGAAGGGTACTCTTATTAACAAAATCTACTTCGTGTGTGTTTTCCATCTTTATGAATAATCTTTAAATAAAAAAGCTCCGCTCATTGTTTGTGAGCGGAGCAAATATAATAAGCTTTCAGTCTAAAGACTTACTCTTCTTCGTCTTTAGCCAACAGTGCTTTTCTGGATAATCTGAGTTTGTTACCAGGCTCGATCTTGAGCAGTTTAACTTCGATCTCATCACCTACGTTCATGTAATCAGTTACATTTTTAACATGAGAGTGGTCGATCTCAGATATATGCAGCAAGCCGTCTCTTCCCGGAGCGATCTCAACAAAAGCACCAAAGTCTTTAATAGACTTCACTTCACCTTTGTAAGTGGCCCCCTCTTCGAGCTGACCTGTGATTGCTTTAATTCTGTTTTGAGCGTCTTCCGCTTTTTCTAGACTATCTGCAGAAATGGTGATCTTACCTTTTCCACTTTCGTCTTCTTCGATCCAGATCTCAGTATCTGTTTCTTTTTGTAGCGTCTGGATCACTTTACCACCCGGACCAATAACCGCACCGATCATATCCCCATCGATCGTCATATTGATGAACTGAGGAGCATATTCTGACAAGGTTTCACTTGGTTTTGAAATGGTCTCAGCCATTTTACCAAGAATGTGTAAACGGCCAGTATGAGCTTGTTTCAGGGCTTCTTCCATCACTTCGAAAGAAATTCCCTTCACTTTCATATCCATCTGGCAAGCGGTAATACCATCAGCGGTACCGGCAGTCTTAAAGTCCATGTCGCCCATGAAATCTTCTTCGCCACGGATATCAGAAAGAACAACTGAGTTATTCTCTCCAACGATCATACCCATTGCAATACCTGCAACCGGCTTTTTGAGGGGAACTCCGGCACTCATAAGCGCCATAGAGCCACCACAAACTGAAGCCATTGAAGATGAACCGTTAGATTCGGTAATGTCAGATATGATCCTGATCACATATCCGAAATCATCAAACGATGGCATCATCATTTTCAGGGCACGTTCCGCCAAGTGACCGTGACCAATCTCACGACGTCCGGGTCCTCTAAGGAATCCGGCTTCTCCAACTGAATATGGAGGGAAGTTGTAGTGCAGATAGAATTTTTTGTCTTCTTCGTCAAATAAAGTGTCAACACCCTGAGCATCTTTCTTGGTACCGAGCGTTACGGAAACCAGAGCCTGAGTCTCGCCACGGGTAAATATCGCTGAACCGTGTGTTCTTGCAAGATATCCAACCTGAGTCCAGATATCACGAATATCTTCAGGATTACGACCATCGATGCGTCGTTTTTTCTCAAGGATCATGTTACGAAGTTCTTCCTTCTCGATATCACCAAGAATATCCTTAATGGTACCAATTTCTTCTTCGTAATCTTCCTCAAGCTCTGCTATTACAGAATCTTTGGCTTCGTTAAGCTTTTCGCTGTATTCCTCTTTACCAAGACCAATGTTTACCACTTCCTTGATCTTGTCGGTCGCAAGCTCACGAACTTTGTTTTCGATTTCCTCAGGATAACCTTCAGGCACGAATTCGCGCTTAGGCTTACCATATTCTTCTCTTAATTCTTCCTGAAATTCACAAAGGGTAATAATAGAAGCATGAGCTGCTTTGATCGCTCCAAGCATTTCTTCTTCAGAGATCTCCGCCATTTCACCTTCCATCATCAGCACAGAATCGGCGGTACCACCAACGATCATGTCGATGTCACTATTCTCCAACTCAGAAAGGGTTGGGTTGATCACGTATTCACCATCCACACGTCCAACTCTTACTTCGGCCATTGGACCATCGAAAGGAACGTCTGAGATATGAAGAGCTGCTGAAGCTCCAAATCCACCAAGAACATCACCGTCATTTTCTCCGTCTGAAGAAAGTACGCTTGAAATGATCTGTGTTTCACATAAATAACCTTTAGGAAAAAGAGGGCGTAAACTGCGGTCGATCAGGCGACTTGCGAGTACTTCTTTTTCAGAAGGACGACCTTCTCTTTTCATAAATCCACCGGGGAAACGACCACCGGCTGAAAAACTTTCTCTGTGATCAACAACCAGCGGGAAGAATCCCTGACCCGGTTTTGGTTCTTTTGCACTCACAGCAGTACATAATACCTGGGTATCTCCCATACGAACCACTACAGCGCCATCGGCTTGCTTGGCAATCCGGCCTGTTTCAATTGATAGCACCTTTCCCGGTGCAAATTCTACACTTCTTATTTCTTCTTTCATTTGTCTTCTTTGTCTTTTGGATTTACTACACCCTGCCAACAACAGATAAGAAATGAACTACTGGCAGGATAAATTGAAAAAGGCTCCAACATCAGGAGCCTTTTATAGCGTATAAATTACTTACGGATACCGAGGTCTTTGATGAGTTCTCTGTACTTCTCGATATCGTTTTTCATTAGGTAGTTTAACAATCTTCTTCTTTTACCAACCATTTTCAACAATCCACGACGTGAGGCGTGATCAAGTTTGTTGTCTTTTAAATGCTCAGTCAGATCGTTAATTCTTTTGGTCAAAAGGGCGATTTGTCCTTCAGTGGAACCGGTATCGGTTTCACTTTTACCATACTTCTTAAAGATTTCTTTTTTTTCTTCTGCGGTTATGCTCATTGCAATGGTTTAATTAGTACTTGTATAAATCGATTTATAGTTTTCAAAGATAGGGGTTTTTAGCGTAATGGACAATCCTACTCCCTATTAATTATTCAAGGAATAACATCGACTCATACCAATAATTCTAAAGTCTTTTGTTTGTCTTTTGAAAGTTGTGCCTTGAGATCATCGATCCCTTCAAACTTCATTTCATCCCTGATCCTGTCAATGAAGCGCACCTGAATGGTTTGACCATATATATCATCATGAAACTCAAATATATTCACTTCCAGGGTTCTCTCTTGTCCTTCAAAGGTTGGCCGGATACCAATATTCATCATACCTCCATACCAATCCCCTTCAACCCTAACTTTTACAGCGTAAACCCCATTTTTTGGAATGACCTTGTTTTCATGTTCAGGCTTCAGGTTGGCCGTCGGAAAGCCAATGGGTTTCCCCCTTTTATTTCCGTGCGCTACAATTCCATTTAACAGGTAAAGCCGGTTAAGATAATCGGCCGCCTTTTTTACATCACCTTCTTCTGATAAAGTTTTACGAATCAGGGTGCTGCTTATGGTTACATCACCCATTTCCTGTTTAGAAACGACGTATGAGGCAAATCCCAATTCCTTGCCCAGCTTTTCAATGGTCTCAATACTCCCTTCCCGATCTCTGCCAAATTGATGATCGTACCCGATCACAAATTCCGAAACTCCGACTTTTTTGTAGATCACATCTCGAACAAACTCTTCTGAGGTCAATAATGAGAAATCTCTATCAAATGGGATCACTAATAGCACATCAACGCCGACATCTTCCAAGAGTTCACATCGTTCTTTTAGAGAGGTTAGCATTTGAATACCACTTTTACCGGGATTTATGATCTCCCTGGGGTGTGGGTCAAATGTTACAACCACGCTACGGGCATTTCTTTTTCTGGCCTTATCAACTACTGTATCAATAAGTGCTCGATGACCTCTGTGAACCCCATCAAAAGTACCCACCGTAACCACCGTATTTGGTACATGCTCAATATGTTTAAGTTCGATCAGTCTAGCCATATCTCTTTCAGCCTGTCTCCCATTTCATGTGGCGTAAGGGCATCATCTGCTAAATAATGTCCGATAGCGGTTCGTTCCAGTTTACTCAAATAGGCTTTAGAATTTAATGCTTCTCCAAGATCTCTGGCAAGTGAACGAATATAAGTGCCTTTACTGCATTTAACCCTCAGGGTTAGTTTTGGACTTTGATAACCAAGTATCTCAAAGTCATGAAAGGTTACCTGTCTGGGTGGACGCTCTACTGTTTCACCTTTTCTGGCCAGTTCATATAACTTTTTTCCCCCATACTTAAGAGCAGAATACATGGGCGGAACCTGATCAACAGTTCCTTTAAATTCTGATTCCAGAACATTTTTTATCAGTTCCTCATCAATATGTTCGCACCCTGCTTCTTCTTCGATCTCACCTTCAGCATCATAGGTTGTAGTTGATTTCCCGAAGGTAATCTCAGCCAGGTAGGTCTTTGGCAGATCCTGTATCATGGATATCGACTTTGTGGCTTTCCCACAACACAAGATGAGCAGCCCCGTGGCAAGTGGATCGAGAGTACCGGCATGACCTGTTTTCTTTACCCGAATGCGCTTTCTCAGGAATTTTACCACATCAAAACTAGACCATTCCAATGGTTTATCTATGAGAAATATGGCTCCGGCAGTCAGGTCCGTTTCTTTGTTTGGTAAATTGTGTTTACCAAATACCGGGATATCCTCTAATGAAAGTGCTTTCGCCATTTATTCAGAATCAGAGCTATCCTTATCCTCTTCAGGGATATCGATCTTCTTAAAGACCTGCTCGATCTTGTTCACATACTCGGCGGTGTCATCTTGATAAAAGTGCAGTTCAGGTATTTTGCGGACCTGATTTTTAATTTTGGAAGCCAACTCATATCTGATCTCGGATGTTTTATCATCCAGAAATTCATACACGGGTTTGTCATCACGGCCGGGTGCAAATACACTTAGATACACCTTAGCTATCGAAAGATCATCTGTCATGATCACATTGGTTACCGTTACAAACGTACCGTCGGGCTGGTAGGACCTTTGAATGATCTGTCCCAGATCTTTTTTGATTACTGCAGCTAATCGTTCTGGCCTGAATCCCATTACTGAAATATTAAGTGAGTGATTCGTATGAAATGAATTGAAAGGATCCGATTGAAAGCTCAACCGGACCTTTTGTATAAATATTAACCGGCTGAGTCTTCAAGTGTTCTCTTCTGCTCAGTAATCTTGTAGCTTTCGATCTGATCTCCGACTTTGATATCGTTGTATCCTTTAATACTGATACCGCATTCGTAACCGGAAGTTACTTCTCTTACGTCGTCTTTGAAGCGCTTCAGGGCATCGATCTCTCCGTCATAGATCACCACGCCATCCCGAACCAATCGGATCGGATTGTTACGCTCGATCTTACCTTCGGTTACATAACAACCGGCAATAGTTCCAACTTTAGAGACCTTGAAGGTTTCTCGAACTTCTACAACACCCATCATTTGTTCCTTGATCTCAGGAGAAAGAAGCCCTTCAAGAGCATCTCTAACCTCATCAACGGCATCGTAGATCACGCTGAACAGTCGAATATCAATTTCTTCTTCTTCAGCCAGTTTACGTGCCTGAGAGGTTGGTCTGACCTGGAAACCAATGATAATGGCATCAGATGCAGAGGCCAACAGAACATCGGATTCTGAAATGGCACCGGCTCCGGTATGAATGATATTAACCGCTACTTCGTCGGTACTTAGTTTTTGTAGTGAACCGGAAAGGGCTTCAATGGATCCATCCACATCCGCTTTAACGATCACATTAAGTTCAGATACTTCTCCAAGTGCAAGGCGACGTGAAATGTCGTCAAGTGTCATATGCTTGGTCTTACGCATGGCCTGTTCACGGCGGATCTGCATACGCTCGTTTGCAACTTCTTTGGCTATTTTTTCATCTTCAGCTACTACCAGTTTATCACCGGCCTGTGGCATATCATCAAAACCCATAAGCTGTACAGGAGTTGAAGGTCCGGCTTCCTGAATACGCTGACCGTGGTCATTTTCCATGGCACGAACTCGACCGAAACAAGGTCCTGCTACAAAAGGGTCTCCCACTTTGAGGGTACCACCCTGAACCAGGATGTTTGCTACAATTCCCTTTCCTTTATCCAGGCGGGCTTCAAGTACCACACCATCTGCACGTCGGTTAGGATTAGCCTGTAATTCAAGCAATTCTGACTCGATCAAAACTTTCTCAAGCAGATCCTCAATACCCTGTCCGGTGTGAGCTGAAACCTCGGCATACTGTACTTGTCCACCGTATTCCTCAACGATAACATCGTGTTCAGCCAGTTCGGCCTTAATTCGGTCCGGGTTTACTCCTTCCTTATCCATCTTATTGATGGCGACCACGATTGGTACACCGGCAGCTTTGGCGTGATTGATCGCCTCTATCGTCTGTGGCATCACAGAATCATCACCCGCAACTACCAGAATTACAATATCGGTAGCCTGAGCACCACGGGAACGCATAGCCGTAAAGGCCTCGTGACCAGGAGTATCCAGGAAAGTAATCTCGTTATTATTATGTACAACCTGATAAGCACCCACGTGCTGAGTAATACCACCGGCCTCTCCGGCTGCTACTTTCTCTTCACGAATGTAATCAAGCAAAGAGGTTTTACCGTGATCAACGTGACCCATTACCGTAATGATCGGAGCACGTGGTTTAAGATCCTCTTCTGCATCTTCAGGTATGGTAAGTTCTTCATCGATCTCTTCAGCATCAATGAATTCTACTTCTTTACCAAACTCTTCAGCCACCAATTCAATGGTGCCTGCATCCAGACGTTGGTTAATCGTGATCATTAACCCGATTGACATACAAACGGAAATAATATCATTTACTCCAACATCAAGCAGGTCTGCCAATTCGTTGGCAGTAATGAACTCGGTAGTCTCAATGATATCGGACTCGAGTTCTTCCATTTCCTGCTGCTTTTGCAGTTCTTCCTCACGTTCCTCTTTTCGTTCACGACGTCGTTTCGCACGCTTACTTCCGACCGTTTTAGAAGATTGCATCTTCTTCATGGTCTCGCGCATCATTTTGTCAACGTCAGTCTCATCGATCTCTGTTTTACGCTTACGTTTTTTCTTGGAACTCTTCTTAGTACTACTGTCGTCTTTTTTAGAAGAATCGTCGTCTTTTCTATCTTTTCTTCTCTTTCGCTTCTTGCGAGGTTTTCTTTGAGCGATATCAGACGTGAAAGAAGCTTTACCTAATACTTTAGTTCCCTTTAATTTACCGGCAGATCCACGAATGATCTCTTCTTCACTATCCTCTTCGTCATCGCCGTCTTCCTCATCTTCGTCTTCATCCTCATCGTCCTCTTCTTCATCAGAGTCCAGATCATCCTCTTCCAGATCTTCTTCATCGTCCTCGTCCTCATCATCCACATCTTCAGAGTCCGTTTCATCCTGATCTTCCTCAGAAGCTGCGATCTTCTCTTCTTCAGGTTCACCAGCAGTGTCATCCTCTGCTTCTTCAGCAGGCTCTGCTACAACTTCCGGTTCATCCTCTTCGGCCGTTTCTTTTTCAGCCTCTGCTTCTATAGTCTCTTCGACATCTTCATCTTCCTCAGGTTCCAGGTCTGCTTCAGGTTGCAGGTCTTCCTCAGGTTCTAGATCAGGCGTATCGTCCTCGGGCTCCAAACCAATACTATCTTCAATAGGCTCCAGTACATTATCAATCGTAACGCTGTCGTTACTTTTGTTCATCATCTGGTTTCTGCGGCTCTCGTACTCTTCTCTTGCTTTTTCGTGATCCGCACTCTTAGCCTTATCGTCTCCATAAACCTGATCCAGCACTTCGTACATCTCAGGTGTTACTTTATAATTCGGACGGTTTGCCGCATCGAATCCATTCTCTGTCAGGGTATCCACGATCGATTGTGTGGCTACATTGAATTCAGATGCAACTTTAAATAATGGTTTAGGTCTTTTAGACGTCATATATAAATTTTGAATGTGAGCTTATTAAACTAAGAATTTTTATTCGTAATTGCCGATTTAAGCCTCGTCCTCAAATTCGTATGCAATTACGCTCATAATTTTCTCAGCAAGCTCAGGATCTATTTCTTCGTTCGTTCTACTAACTAATTCATCTGCACTCAGTTCGAGTACGGCTCGTGCCGTATCACAACCGATGTTATGAAGCATGGTGATCACTTCTTCACCGAAATCAACGGCAAATTCATCAATATCGATATCATCTTCTGCTTCCACTTCACGGTACACATCAATTTCAACACCGGCTAATTTTGAAGCCAATCGAATATTTACGCCTCCCTTACCGATCGCCTTTGACACTTCATCGGCAGGCACCAGTACGTTTGCATGCTTGTTCTCTTCATCAAGCTCAACTTTTAATACCTCTGCTGGTTGTAAAGCACGTTTTATAAATTCGTACTTATCGGGTGTAAAATTGATCACATCAATATTCTCATTCTGTAATTCACGTACGATGGCGTGAATTCGAATTCCTTTCATCCCCACACAGGCACCAACCGGATCCACACGCTCATCGTGGGAAAGCACGGCTACTTTTGAGCGATCACCCGGTGCACGGGCAATGCGTACCAATTCAATGATTCCGTCAAATACTTCCGGTATCTCGTTTTCAAATAATCTTTCGAGGAATAATTCAGATGTTCTGGAAATAATGACCGTTGGGTTACCATTCTTCATGCGAACTTCCGTTACCACGGCGCGTATGGTATCCCCCTTTCTGTAACGGTCTTTATAGATCTGCTCACTTTTAGGCAGCAGAAGCTCAACGCCGTTGTGATTTACAAGGATATCTTTATTCTGACGAACCTGATAAACATCTCCCAGAATGATCTCACCTACTCTATCTGTGTAGTCTTCGTAAATATTGTCTTTTTCGATCTCGCGGATTCGCTGGGCCAGTTGCTGACGCGCCATGGTAACAGCACGCCGGCCAAAGTCAGTGATCTGAATTTCCTGAGCCAGTTCATCATATAACTCAATATCCGG
>JAASTO010000271.1 GCA_021767245.1 Balneolaceae bacterium | reverse complement strand
GGCTGGGGGTCGAGAGGTCGCTGGTTCAAATCCAGTCGCCCCGACATTTAAGAGCTTCCAAATGGCTTTTATGGCCGTTTTGGGAGCTTTTTTATTTTAATATTTTCTCGAATTTATGCCTTTGATAGTAATTAACCGATTATTTGTTACGCCAGTGTGATACATAATGTGATCCAAAATGGAGGAGCAAATCACTGTGTAAGTGATGGCTTTCCTTTTTAATTCTAGTTCAGATCTTATCCCTTACTCTGGCACAGCTCTACCAAAACGCCGTTGTTGTCTTTAGGATGCACAAATGCCACCAGTTTGTTATCGGCGCCATCCTTGGGCTGTTCATTCAGCACGGTGAACCCTTCTTTTCTGAGTCGATCCAATTCTGCATGGATATCTTCCACTTCAAAAGCCATGTGATGTAAACCTTCCCCCTTCTTAGCCACATATTTTGCGATCACGGAATCCTCTTCGGTAGGACCGAGTAATTCGACCTTGGACTCCCCGGTTTGAAAGAAGACGGTTTCCACCTTTTCACTTTCAACCACTTCCGTTTTGGTTGGGGAACTGTTCAGGATCTTACTATAGGTTTCAGTAGCTGATTTGATGTCTTTGACGGCAATACCAATATGATCTATATGCATGATGAATAAATTAGTGTTGAATTATAATTAGTTCTGAATATCTGCCGGATATTGCTGAAGCAAGCCGGGTTCGAGCATGATCTTTTCTATACTTTCGATATCACGGGGAAGAAAATCACTGTAGATCTCCACTCCATTTTCCGTTACAAAGATCATGTCTTCAAGGCGGATGTAAATACGTTCTTCAGGAACCCTGAACTGAGGCTCGATCACGAAAACCATGCCGGGTTCAATGGGCACAGAATAATCTCCAACATCATGAACCGAAATGCCCACACCGTGACCAAGGCTCATAGACGAGCTCTTAGCTCTCTCATGATAAGACTGAACAAATTCCTCTGCTGCTTTTCGGTAAACAGGTTTTGAAAAATCAGTAGCTGCAAGTATTTGGTCTATCTCGACCAGGGCATTTTTCATGACTTCCTGTGGGGTCAGCCCGATCTTGATGTTGTATAGAATGGCTTCGTAAAAGTTCAGATAGAAGGTATAGAGTTCCTTTTGAACCGGATTGAAAGTGCCATTGACCGGCCACATTCGTCCCAGGTCACTTGAGTAATAGTCCACATAGGCTCCGTAATCCATAAGGATCATGTCCCCATCTCTAGCCGGACGAACACTCTCGTGATAGTGATTCATGTAAGCATCAGGACCAAAATGGATGAGCGGGTAGTAGGCATCATCCTGAATATTGTTTTTTATGTAGATGTATTTGGAAACCGCTTCAAGTTCGTAGGGTTTGACGCCGGCTTCAGTGGATCTCATGGATTCCATGATAGCCGCTGCCTGAAGATCTGTGGATCGTTTGATCAGTTCCATTTCTTTTTCAGATTTGATCTTCCGAAGTTCATCAATGATCGGATCCAGATTGCGTACTTCGTTATCGGCAGAGATTTCTTGCAGTTTAGAAATGAATAATTCATGCCGGGCTTTCTGATCGGTAAAGGTATCGCTTTCCATGTCCCGAATGGCCCGGCTCAACATGCTCCTTGTTCCGGCAATCCCTTCGTAAGGTGAAAAGGGGGTGTAAACCGTTTCAATATCATCAGAACTGAGAAACCGCGTGATCGCATCCTCAAAGTCACTCTGATAGTAAACTTCATCAATAGCTGCATGATCGTAGATCAGTTTGGCATCTTCAGCCGATAATACTTTTCCTTCCCCGTATTCCCTCCGTTCATCCCGTTGTTTTAAATATAAAAGTGTGGATTTCGTAGGTCCATGAAGGATGAGGTAAGCATGAGGTGAGGAGATCCCCGACAAGTAATAAAATTCATTATTCTGCCAGAAGGGAAGATATCCGGCAGCACTAGGGGCACCCTGTAACACAGCAATAGCCTTACTGCCGATGGCATCAAAGACTTTGGTTTGTCGCGAAGCAAATTCATCCACACTAAAATGAGTGGAGAACAAGGGTTTTTCCTCCGCTTTTTTAGATGTGTTCCATGCGTAAGACTGTCCATAGCCGGCAGTGTATAACAAAATGGCCGTAAGAGCCGTAAGGCAAAAATGCTTAAAAAGTGGTTTATTCATGGTTCTATGTATTGGGGCGTGATGATTGCCAAAGAGTCAGGATTTTCATCCTTATAATCAAAAAGTATTTAAAAGTTATATTAGCTTTAACATTTTGAATTCAGTCGTTAAAAGTAGAAGAAAGCCAAATGTCTAAAAATTTCATACATCACCCAACCTCAGGCCAGAAAAAACATCCCTTTTGGTTTAAAACCACGATGATCCTGATCGGGTTGAGCCTGTTGGTTATCGTACTTACCACGGCCAAATTTATATTGATGCCTCTGGCTTTTTCAGCTTTTCTGGCGATGGTGTTAAATCCCCTCGTCAGGTTGTTTGAGAAATGGAAGCTTGGTAAAGCCTTCAGCATCATTCTCAGTATGGTGGTCGTCATCGTGGTATTGGCGGGAGTTTTGTCTCTGATATCGGTTCAGTTCACGCAGTTTGCGGAACGGGTGCCGGAGGTTTCAGAGAAATTGAAGACGGTCAGTTCACAAGCTATTGGGTTTCTGGAAGAACAGGTTGGGATCTCTCAAGAGGAACAAAGTAAGTACCTGGAGCAGGGGGTTAATAACCTGATCGATCAAAGTGGAAATGTGGTGAGTTCGGTAGTGAGTGCCACCACCAATATGTTCACCGTTCTTGGATTACTGCCTATTTTCATTTTTTTCATGCTGTACTATCAGGAGATGTATAAGACGTTCTTTCAGAAGTTATTTGCCGCTAAGAAGGGTGATTATACGCATGTGGACAGCCTGCTGGATCGTATTCAGGAAGTCACACAAAATTACCTGGTGGGGATGTTAACCGTGATCGGAATTCT
>JAASTO010000270.1 GCA_021767245.1 Balneolaceae bacterium | reverse complement strand
GTAAAAAACTTTAACGACTATTGGGATGTAGTGGTCATAGGCGGAGGGGCAACCGGACTGGGTGTTGGGGTTGATGCGGCCTCTCGTGGTTACAAGACTCTGCTTCTGGAAATGCATGATTTTTCCAAGGGAACCTCAAGTCGCAGTACAAAACTGGTTCACGGCGGAGTAAGATATCTGCAACAAGGGGATGTTTCGCTGGTGATTGAAGCCCTGCATGAACGCGGTTTGTTGATTCAGAATGCCCCGCACCTGGTGAGTCATCAGTCATTTATCGTACCGAGCTATGAATGGTGGAACGGACCGTTTTACGGCGTGGGAATGAAAGTGTATGACGCCCTGGCTGGTAAACTGGGAATCAATAAATCCAAAAACCTGTCAAAAGAAGAAACACTCGAAAAAATTCCAACTCTTGAGCCGGAAGGCCTGCGTGGCGGGGTGATCTACTATGATGGTCAGTTTGATGATTCACGGTTATCTTTAAACCTGGCGCAGACCATGCATGATGAGGGAGGTTTCCCGCTTAATTATATGATGGTGACGGGGTTGAAGAAAAATGGGCAGAACCTGATCGAAGGCGTTAAAATCCGTGATATGCTGAATGGAGAGGATCACGAGGTCAATGCCCGGGTGGTGGTTAATGCCACCGGTATCTTTTCGGATGATATCCTGGAAATGGATGAGGAAGGTCATACTAAGATCATTCAGTATGCACAGGGAATTCACATTGTTTTGGATAAGGAGTTTTTACCCGGAGATTCTGCCATCATGGTACCTCATACGGATGATGGTCGTGTCTTATTTGCGGTCCCGTGGCATGATAAAGTGATTGTCGGTACTACAGACACGCCGGTTGAAAAAGCAACCCTGGAGCCTATAGCTCTGGAGGAAGAGATCGAATTTGTATTAAGGCACGCAGCTCAATATTTGACCAAAGATCCGGAAAGAAAAGATGTCAAAAGCGTGTTTGCAGGTATCAGGCCACTTGTAAGTCCGGCTGATGCCAGGGATACATCAGAAATATCAAGAAGTCACCATATTCAGGTTTCAGAATCCGGGTTAGTGACCATAGCCGGCGGAAAATGGACGACTTATAGAAAGATGGCGGAAGATACCATCGATCAGGCCGCAATGGTTGCCGGGCTGGATGTCAAGGAAACCCCAACCAAAGACCTTCGTATCCATGGGTGGCTGAAGAATGTGGATCGAAATAACCATCTCTATGTGTATGGATCAGATAAAGTGGCACTGGAAAAACTGATAGAGGAGAACCCGGAACTGGGTGAAAAAATACATCCGGATCTCCCCTATGTGAAAGCGGAGGTCATCTGGGCCGTACGAAATGAAATGGCCCAAACCATTGAAGATGTTTTGTCTCGCAGAACTCGTGCGCTGTTGCTGGATGCCAAAGCCAGTATGGAAATGGCACCTGAGGTAGGCCGGCTCATAGCCCAAGAGTTTGGAAAAGATGAGGCTTGGGTGGAACAAGAAGTAAAAGAATACAATCAGGTCGCTAAGAACTATATTTTGGATTGATTGGTGTGGGTTAGCTTGAATATCAAATAACCAATAAGGGACACCCAAGATCCATGTAATTCAAACTATGTTACTCCATGTTGGGTATTCCGTTCTGGTGTTTGAATAATCATTTCTTCCTTATCTTCTTATTAATAAACCGAACCAAATAAAACCTGAATGAATACCGAAGAAGCCATTCGTGCCCGCAAGACCCTGAAGCTGAGAGCAAATCCCGAATCACCATTACCGGTTACAAAAGGAGATGAATTCAGGTCAACGGTAGAGCAACTCATAGAACTAGCAGCTCAGGCTCCCTTTCATTATGAAAGCCCTGAAAAGCAGCGGGCCAAAAATTTAAAAGGTTCTGAGCCATGGCGATTTCATGCCATCGACGGAGCCGGATGCAGGTCGCTACTTGAGGCATTGATCGATGAAAAACCCGTTAAATCGACGGATGGCATCAAGCAGATGCTGGCGGCTGCCGATGCGTTGATACTCGTAACCTGGATCCCGGAAAAGAACCGAAGGAAGGGTCGTAAGTACCACCCGAATGTGAAGAATATGGAACATATTGCGGCTACCGGAGCTGCCATTCAAAACCTACTGTTGGCAGCAACCGATCAGGGGATCAATGCATACTGGTCGTCGGGTGGGTGTTTAAGAAAACCCAAAGTGCTGAAATATCTTGGCATTCCAAAGCATGAGATCCTGTTGGGGGCTATTTTTCTGTTTCCTGATGAGTACCCCGAATCGGTTCAAACCAAAACCGGAAAGAATGCAGATAACAGAGGCGAGCTAAGTGATTATATGGATTGGATGGGTTGAACATTCAATAAGAGGTATTGAGTGACTATAAGTGCATCGCTCCAACGCAGAGCGTGTGGAGCGAGGAGGAAGTTTTAACATGAGTTTGGAATAACCAGAGGTCCTGGTTGTTACCCTTGTAGATGTCAGGTAATTCGAGGACAGAATAATTAACATTTTCCTGTACAACCCTTCAGGGTCTTCATCTTAACCAACATTGTCATCGAATTAACTGATAACTACTATCTACAACCATGAGTGATCAGGATGATTTGGTATAACGCGAAGGGTCTCAAGCTATATAAAATACGTTGTATTGAAAGTTGAGGTCCGTAGCAGTTTTTAAAAGACCGTATTTAGAAATCCCATTATTTATCTATCACCCCATTTGCTCCGGATCGCTCTGCGTCGGAGCAATAAAGCATCCACTACTTATATAAATGAAAAGTCAACCCATTAAGGCCATCAGGTCATCGATCTCATTCTGGTTAATGAGTACCGAATCCAGCCCAAGCTCTTTCTGCAGTCGATAATTACGGTTTGGCCCCAGGGTAAAAAACATACGAAGCTGTTCAAGCTCGTTATCAAAATAATTTTCGGTGAACCGATCTTTGAATCGAATCCCCATCACCTGTTCTTCCAGTTC
>JAASTO010000269.1 GCA_021767245.1 Balneolaceae bacterium | reverse complement strand
ATGTAAACATCCAGTCTTATATCCGAATTCTGCCCTTCGGGTACGGTATGTTCGTAGATCGTTGACTGTCGGTCTTTTCCGGCTTTCTTTTTCATGGGAATAAAGATACACAGTTTGCGGCTTTGTTTCGCAACAGGATTATGCCCCGTTGGGGCTTGACTAGGTAGCCTCGTGTGCATAGGGCGTTGCCTTATGATGGGGATGGCGCTCTTTCAGAGCTTTCTCGTGTCGCAAACTTCACCATCACCTGACTAATATCAATTTTTAGGAGTATTACTGATTGCATCTCACTATTCCTTAAGCGCCAAATTCTGATCAATTCAAACACCAGCACCAAAGGAGCGATAATCATCTAACGCAGGGCAAAGCCCTGCGATAGGAACTAGCATAGGCGAAGCCCTGAAAGGGCATAAAAATAGATTATTTTTGTAAGGATTACTCCTGAAAACACTCTTACTATACCAGGAATAAAAAAACGGGTAAAGTATCATGCCGCAATCTTTATCAAAAATTTATACACATATTATTTTCGGAACCAAATACCGACAACATTCCATCGATACCAACATAGAATGCCACTTACATAATTATCTGGGAGGAATATGTAAGAGTTGGGATTGCAACCCGATTCAAATTGGAGGTTATTCAAACCACATTCACATTTTATGTCAGATATCCAGAAAGGTGGCCCCGGCTAAACTCATTCAGGAGCTGAAACAAAGTTCATCAAAGTGGATCAAAACCAAAGGCCATAGCTACCAAAATTTTTACTGGCAGGATGGATATGGAGTATTTTCAGTATCTCATTCACAAGTTAAAAGAGTGGTCGCATACATTAGAAATCAGCATGAACATCACAAAAATGTAACCTTTAAAAGTGAGTTCGTGAGTTTATTAAAAAAGCATCAGATTGAGTTTGATGAGCGGTATATTTGGGATGATCCGGCGGAATGAAGCCCCGTTGGGGCAAGCCAGAGTGGAGTCACTTTGAACATAGGACGTTGTCCTATGATAGTGATAGCGCTCTTTCAGAGCTAATATTTATGCGGATTATTCCACTTACCGTCATATGCATTCTAATTCTTCTGTAACATTATTACAGTTTGATAGGAATCAAATATTAGAATAACAACACATTAGCCCCAACCGGGCGGTAATCACCAATGCAGGGCACAGCCCTGCGTTAGGTGATACTAATTAGGAAGCCCTGAAAGGGCGAAATCCATAAAGTATGACATGACCAAAATCATTAATATCTTTGACACAGCATTACAAATCATCTTGTGACTTTGAGTCTTTAAAACTGAATTCCAATGATCAAATCTCTCTACATAAAAGATTTTGCCCTGATCGATGAACTTGAAGTGGGTTTCGAAGAAGGATTGAATATATTGACCGGACAGACCGGGGCGGGTAAATCGATCATAATTGGGGCACTAAATATGATCCTCGGGGAACGTGCCGATACGGATGTGATACGCAGAGGTGCCGATAAAGCCATATCTGAAGCGACCGTTCGGGTAGAAGAGTCAGCTGAACTGAAAGAATTACTGAAAGATAACGAAGTCGAATTCAGTGAATATTTGATCCTGCGCCGGGAGATCCGAAATACAGGAAGCCGGGCTTTCATCAATGATACGCCGGTTAACATCAGTGTGCTTAAAGCAGCCGGCGATCTACTTGTAGATCTGCATGGGCAGCATGATCATCAGCTATTACTCAAAGAAGAAAATCATCTGGCCGTGATCGATGGTTTTGGGGAAGTGGAGCCTGTACTGAAGGCCTACAAAGCCGAATATCGAAATATGACTGAGCTCCAGAAAGAATTAAGGTCTTTGAAAAAGAGAGAAAACGAGCTGCAGGAAAAAACCGAACTCTATCGGTTTCAGGTGCAGGAACTTCAGGAAGCCCGGTTAGATGACATCGACCTCGAGCAGCTGGAAGCAGAGATGAACCTTCTGGACAATGCAGAGGTACTTGATCAAAAAGCTGCGGCAATTTCTGAAATGGCTGATTCGGATGATGGAAACATAATACAGCTACTAAATTTCCTTAAACTGAATCTGGAAGACCTGGCACGGATCGAACCCGAGTTCAATAATTACCTCGAAGAGATCAATGCAGCCCGCGTAAGTGTAAATGAAGCCATAGCATTTGCAGAACGATACAGAAACAGTATTGAGTTCAACCCAAACCGCCTGGAAGAACTTCGACAGCGGCAATCTGAGCTGAACCTGCTTCAGAAAAAATATCAGCGTGACCTGCCAGAGTTGATCAAATACCTGCATGAGATCCAAAGAGAACTATCCCTGGCCGATAACTTTGACTTGGAGATCGAAAAGATCGAGCGATCCATTCAGAAACAATCTGATATCCTGAAAGAGCATGCTATCACGCTTCATGAAAAACGGCATGAGATCGGGCAGAAACTGGGCGTTCAGATTCAGGAAGAACTCAGCAACGTTGGAATTCCACATTCTAAACTGGATGTCCGGGTCGATTGGTTGTTATCAGATAGTGGATGGATCGAAATTGACGGCAAGACCATCGAATGTACAGAAAGGGGTTGCGATGATGTCAGAATGTTCATCTCCACCAATAAAGGGGAGGAACCCAAACCACTGGCTAAAATTGCATCCGGTGGTGAGATCAGCCGCGTGATGCTGGCTCTGAAATCCATTCTTGCTAAAGAACAAAGCCTGCCGGTTATGATCTTCGATGAGATCGATACGGGAATCAGCGGGGAGATCTCTGAAAAAGTGGGAGCTTCAATGCGTAAGCTGTCGGAGCACTGTCAGATCGTGGCGATCACTCACCAACCACAGATCGCGAGTCAGGCCCATAAACACTATAAGGTCGCCAAAGTGGAAGAAGATGAGAGAACGGTCACGCGCATCATTCCACTTTCAGATGAAGAACACATTCACGAGATCGCCAGCCTGATGAGCGGTTCGCAGATCACTGATTCTGCCCTGAATAGTGCACGTGAATTGATCGAAAAGAATACGTTTAAGAATT
>JAASTO010000268.1 GCA_021767245.1 Balneolaceae bacterium | reverse complement strand
TGAACTTCGAATATTGAACAAGGAATAATGAATATTGAAGTTCGACCGGTTTAAAATACGGCACTAAATATTCACAATCTTTAATTCTCAAATCGGTTCACTTTTGTTATAATGAGAGAACACTTAGAGAGAACCATTTCATCTTGATCTTATGGCTAAAATCACTACCATTCTGCTTCTTTTTTTCACCTTTGTTCTATCAGGTAATGCCCAGGCAACTGACCCGGATCCTGCTGCCATGAAGAAGAATATCGAGGAGCTAGCTAAATACTTTGAAGGAAAAGGGTATGCCTTCATTGAGATGCTGGAAGACCCAAGATATGAGCCGGTTGAGAATATCACCCTTAAATTTACCCGGGCTGCAGAACGGGTGATCGAGGACTTCAGTGAGTATCAACAGGTTCTGAATTACGACCATAAGAAAATGCTCATTAATGATTTTATGAAACAGTATGAGTCTGATCTGGAGTCGGCTGAAAAAGAATATGGCATACCTAAAAATGTGATCGCGGGAATCCTGGGGGTTGAATCAGAATTTGGGAAATATAGTGGTACTTATAACCCTTTCAATGTATATGTATCTATGTATGCAGAAGGCCACCGTGCCGAATTTGCAAAGGCTCAACTGGAAGAGCTGCTTATTTTTGTAAAAAATAACGATCTGGACGTATTCGAGCTGAGATCCAGCTACGCCGGAGCCATGTCGTATGCCCAATTCATTCCTTACTCCCTCAACCGCTGGTGGGTGGGTAAGGACCTCTATCATATGCCAAACAACATCAATTCGGTGGCTAAATATTTGTCTCATTTCAAAGAAATAACAGGGACAGTTGAAGGGGCTATCTACCGATACAACCCAAGTGACCTTTACACTCAGGCTGTGTTGTCTCTGGCAAATGAGGTGACTGAAGTTACTGAGGGTACGAAGTGATCCAGTTATTGGTTATTCGTTAAGAGAAATTCAATAAATATAATCCCATTCGCGATTATACCACTAACGAATAACCAAACCTCACTCTAAATACTTAGCCAGGGTTTCCATTAGGTTATCTGAGGAAAGCGCCATTCCATATTCCACGATCTCCCCATCAGGATCCACTAAATAATAGGTGGGATAGGAATTCACTGAATACAACTCCTGTGTTTCGTAATTCTCTTTATAGATCTCAGGTATCTGAGGCCATTGTATATTTTCACGCTCAACAAATTGCTTAAATCGATCCAGGCTCGGTTCATTAGCGATCCCAACGATCTCGAAATTTTCTCCGCCATAACGTTCATATGCTTCTTTGATGACAGGCAAAGCTTCGAGACAAGGACCACACCAGGTGCCCCAGAAATCGATCATCACATACTTCCCACGCAGATCAGATAACGTCAAGTCATTTCCATCCAAAGTTTCAGCGGTAAAGTCAGGTGCCATCGTTCCCGGGCGCAATGCCACCTTTGGGTCTATGTCTTCTTCCGACTCTACGATCGTTAAGGAACTTCCATCCGCTGATATTTCTGAGATCTCCCAGCTTTCTCCAGCAATATTGAAGGGCTCTGTGACCGGATAAGCCTCAAATCCGTCTTCCATAATGTCAAATTGACCATCCTCATCCAGATCGATATAGAAGTATGTGTAAGGTTCGATCCGATATGGCGGAGCACTTTCTTTGATGAGAGCCACATCAAAGGTTTGATCGTTAACGGTCCACGTGCCCATCCGAAGATGATCGAAATATAGCTGAAGGCTTTCTGCCGGTTTAGTGTCAGACAAATAGAGCAGACTCGCAGGACCTTCAAATTCTACAATTTCTTTGCCGTTGAAATACTCCATTCGGGCCGTGACTCCGGCTTCCATAACCTCAAAAACATTGTCCTGAAACTCCACGGTAGACGGTTCAAAGAAAACGGAATCTTCCTCATCAAATTCCCCGTTTTCGTTTTCTACAAATACCAGCATATCTCCGTTTTCATCTTCTCCCACAGCCACCGTAAAGATCACGTCCACCCATTGTTCAGTAACTGTTTCTTCTCCAACCAACATCATATTACGTTGATATACGGAAGAGTCGATGAATCCCTCTTCGAAACCCTGTACCACATACTGTTCAAGATCCAGGATCCCATGAATCACCTCTCCCTCTTTCAATGCTTCCGGCAGTTCAGTTGGTTCACCCGGATACTGTGGCTCAAATACATAATTACCGCCCATGTTCAGTGCCAAAATGGGTGGAACCTGTCCGGAATTCTCCTGAAGTGAAAGCTTGAGCTCAAATGGAGGGCCAGGGGCTTGCTCAGTACAGGAAAGCATCAGAAATAGTATTGAAAGTATAAAAAACAGGTTTTTCATGAGCTCGTAGATGAATTTTGCTTAGATCTCCACAGATTATAAGAAAATTTTGGAAGTTTGATTTTTTATTCTACATTTGTAGAAACAATTCTAACCTTGTAGAATGTCATGGATCTATCACAATCTGAAGAAGAACTGATGCAGTATCTGTGGAAGTTGGAAAAGGCTTTCATGAAAGACCTGCTGGAGGAATATCCGGAGCCCAAACCGGCTCCCACCACCGTAGCTACCCTTTTAAAACGCATGACCGAAAAAGGGTTTGTGGGTTATGAGCAAATGGGACGGTCCCGGCAATATTATCCGTTGGTCAAAAAATCCGATTATTTCTCGAAGCATGTTAATGGATTGATCAAGAAGTTTTTTGATAATTCAGCTTCACAGTTTGCCTCTTTTTTTACTTCCGAGACGGACTTATCGGAGGCAGAACTAAAGGAGCTAAAAAGCATCGTTGAAAAAGAGATAGAGAGGAAGCACCAGTGATCATCTATTTAGTTAAATCCACTTTACTGCTTGGGCTACTTTTTGGGCTTTATAAGCTGTTGCTCGAAAATGAGAAGATGCATCGCTTCAACCGGTTCTTTTTACTGTTTGCCCTGGTTTTCGGGTTAACCGCTCCACTGATCTCTTTTGAAATTCAGCCTGAGCAATCCATCGCAGGTATACAGATGCAACAAGTGGAACGGATGGTG
>JAASTO010000063.1 GCA_021767245.1 Balneolaceae bacterium | reverse complement strand
CAAAAAACCTACACTCTTGTATATAGCTTTAAAGTTGAGATTAATGTTTATACCCTAACAGTTAGTCGATTCTAACTCCTTAAAGCTGAAAACTAAAGCCCCGGTTCTGAACCTTCCGGGGCTTTTTCTTTTTCCGAAGAATGTGAACTATGTTAGAAGTAGACCCTATATAATAAACTGATGTTTATTCCGGGCTCGGGACGCAGGTCTTTAATTCGCGAGAGGTGGTCATAATATTCCTGATTCAACAGGTTGTTTGCATTCAGAGAAAAGGTATGCAACAGTTTGCCACCATCCAGGCGATATTGTGCAAATACATCGAGAAGGGTATATCCTTCTGTTGAGGTTTCAAATTCCCCGGTTCGGTCTTGTTTTGCGGCTAAACGCACGCGTGAACCGAGCTCAAATCCATCTTTACTGTATTTGAGGGAGAACTTGGATTTTAAAGGGGGGATCATGGGTAGTGGACGGGTATCATCGTTATATCCCGTGGTTTGTTGTTCGCTTTCGGATACGTTTCTCTCTGCAAGGGTATAACTCATGGAGGCATTCAGTACAAAATTAGATCTCAGGATAAATTCACCGGATAATTCGGCTCCATAGAGTACCGCTTCTTCACCAACAAACTGGTAATTATTCAGATCAGGCCGTCGGTCGTTGGGCTCACCGGTATCTCTGGCATAGAGATAGTTACTGAAGTTGTTATGAAAGACCGTAAACTCAGCATTAGCTTTGGTTTGCTGATAACGCAGGAATAATTCCTTGGCAAGACCTCTTTCGGGATCCAGTTCGGGATTGCCGATCTCATAAGAGTATGAAGCAAGGTGCGGTCCTTCAGAATATAATTCTTCGAGGGATGGAGCACGGAATGAGTGAAGCAGGCTTGTACCAAGAGACAGTTGACTATTCAGGGAATAGATAGCCGCGAATGAACTTGATAAGGCAGGAAATTTTCGTTCCCGGATATAACCTATCACAGAGTTAGGTTCGTCCTCAACGGGCTTATTCATAACCCAGTCAAAACGCAGCCCACCTTCAAGATGGAGTTTATTAAAATCGGCTTCCTCAATTAGATAAGCGGCCAGTTTATAACTGTTTGCATCGGGTGTACTTGCGCCGATGATGGCATAGTCTTCCATCTCACCCCAGACCCCAAACGACCCTTTGTCAATGAATCCAAGCTCACCGTGTTTGGCTTTGAGTTCGGCATTGGTGGTTACCAATCCGAATTGGGTACCAAGGGCTCCACTCGATTCAATTTCCTTGTGAGTATAGTTTTTGAGTGAAAAGGTGCCTTCCAGTACGTTGATGAAATCATGGTTGAGAATCACTTCTGATTTCAGATCGTACTGAAATTTTTCCATTTCAATATCCACACCTTCCGGATGTCCTTGCGGGTCGGGGGGGATCCCGTAATTATTGAAATAACTGCTAAAAGCACCACCAACATATCCCCAGTCTCTGATCCAGCTTACACCAAGTGCGTTGTTGGTGGATCGATAATAAGTGTTGTCAGTTTGCCCAATAGGGGTGTAAATGTCTTGTGCAGTACGTCCGTTTAGACTAAGACTGACAGCAAGGTCTTTAACCGGTGCCGTCAGGTCCAGGGCCCCGGAAACACCCCGATTTACCGTTTCTCCGTTAAGAGTGAAATTACCGGTGGTTTTGGAAGGTGTAGTGGTTGCTATTTGATTTCGAACCACGTTGATCACTCCACCAACCGCATTGGCCCCATAAGCGAGTGCCTGGGGACCCCGGGCAATTTCAACTTCCTGAGCAGAAATAGGGTCGATCGTTACGGCGTGATCGGATGATTGTGAGGACACATCGCCTGAACGCATACCATCCTGCAGGATCAACACACGTTCTCCTCCAAGTCCACGGATTACCGGCCGGCCGGGGGCTCCTCCCATTTTACGTTCATCAAAACCCGGCAGGTTGGCCAAGGTCTGTGACAGTGTGTTACCAAGATTTTGACGGAGTTCAGACCCGAATACTTTTTTGGAGGCATGTTCCAGGTTGGAACCTTCAACATTCCTATCATTTTGGCCGACCACTTCAATGGATTGGGATCCAAGTACGGTAGAGGAAAGAACGATATCTATCGTTTCATCGGCTTCCTTGATGGCAATTTCCTTGGTCTGGGTTCGATAACCGATCCGGTGTATAGTAAGGGTAAAATTACCGGCAGGTACATTCTTTAATTCGTAATAACCATCAGTATCTGCAACAACAGTGCGGTTAAGCTCCTCAATGTGAACATAAGCAAAGGAAACCGGTTCTCCTGTTTCTGCATCCGTTATGGTGCCGGATAGGGTGTATCTGTTCTCAGCAAGAGCATTCCCGGAGAGGGAAGCTCCTGCCAATAACAGAAATGTGAGTGCTAAATATCTCAATTAATTGCCTGCTGATAGTTTAGCTGCGGTTGTTTGCACCACTTCAATTTCGATCGCCGGACTTTCAAAATCGGGATGATCGTCGTGCATCAGTTGTAGGGTCAGAGTAGCGGTTCCGGCCTGAAGTCCTTTAACATGAAACTCCCAGAGTTCCCCTTCGTGCTGTTCGATCTCGATAATATTTGAGTCAGAGATCTCAAAACCGAGTGATACTTCCGGTTCATCAGGGATAAACTCGTTACCATCCTCATCAATAAATAGAGTACTGATCAGTGCGGTTTCGTTTCCTTCATCTATTGTTGGAAAGTTGTTGATGAGATCCTGACTAGGATACTTCTCTACTATGAGATCACCATTCAGGTAGAGTACAACACCGACTGCTTCAGGGTGAGTTTCTTCCTCGGAAGAAGCTGAGTTAGAGCAGGATGCCGTTACAGTTACTAATAGCAGTAATACAAAAACGTTCTTTAATACCGAATATAGGTTATACTTTTTCATAGGTCTATATGATTTAATTTGAATAATAATAGGTTTGTCCTGTCATCGAAAAGCTGAGACAGGCAAGCTTTCAGAATTAAATCAGGGTAGGTGGGGCACGTCCAAGAAGAGGGGTATGAACTTCAGTGCTTAGAAATAATTCCTGTACATCGATCAGGGTTTGCTGATATTGAAGAAGGAAGTTGTAATCCGTTGAGGTATCATCTGCCTGAATGGCAACGAGACCTGCAACCGGACATAAAAGCTCATTTTCGGTGTAATGTTGTTCTTCAGCGTGATGTACACATAGCAATCCATCACTATGATAGTGATTCATAGATAGCATCATCCCAAACACACCAAGTGTCAGAAATAAAGTTGCTATGTGTTTTTTAGATATCACGTGATTATAAAATTTATGTGCACTACTCATACCCAACCAATAATCGTAAAAGTTAGGCTAATTATTGTGTGCATTGATTAACTATTACACAATTTAAAATACGGAATTTCACGCTCATAATTGGTTAAAAGTATGTATCGATCCGTTATAAAAAGCGCTTTTCCGGGCTACATATTTACTTCACATTAAAAGTGCATTTTTTGAGTGTTCGTTTCAAAACCTGATCTGAAATTTTATTGGGAGCTGAAACTAATTCTCAAAAATGATAACAAAATGAGGTGATGACATGGGTCTTTCAGAAACTTTTGTGTACCGCTTTGGAAAGCAGCACACTGACGGTAACCGTAAAATGAAACAACTTTTAGGAGGAAAAGGTGCCAACCTCGCTGAAATGAGCACCATTGGAATTCCGGTACCTCCTGGTTTTACTATTTCAACCGAAGCATGTAAAGCAACCATTGATAATAAAATGAACTGGCCTGACGGACTGGATGAGCAGATCAGAAAAGGGGTTGAGCATGTTGAGGCCGAAATGGGACTGAAGTTCGGGGACGAAAAAGATCCACTTCTTATTTCTGTTCGTTCCGGAGCTGCGGTTTCTATGCCCGGTATGATGGACACGATTTTGAATCTTGGTATCAATGATAAAGTAGTAGATGCTATTATTAAAAAGACAAATAATGAGCGCTTTGCATATGATAGCTACCGCCGATTCATAGATATGTTTGGCGACGTGGTAATGGGCGTTAATCATGAGCATTTTGAAGAAGCGATCGAGAAAATGAAAAAAGAGGTCGGTGTTGAAGAAGATCTCGAGCTGAATGCTGAACATCTGAAAGAACTAACTGAGCGTTATAAAGCGATCTATAGAAAGAATACCGGACACATGTTTCCGGAAGATCCAATGGAACAGCTTAAGTTTGCTGTGAATGCAGTCTTTAATTCCTGGAACAGTGCCCGTGCGGTCAAATATCGTCAGATCAGTAATATTCATGGTTTGATCGGTACGGCCGTTAACGTACAAGCCATGGTGTTCGGAAACATGGGTGAAACGAGTGGAACCGGCGTGTGCTTTACAAGAAATCCGGCAACCGGAGAAGCCAAGCTTTATGGAGAATACCTGATCAATGCACAGGGTGAAGATGTGGTAGCGGGTATCCGTACTCCAAAACATATTGAAGAGCTTGAGCAGGCAAATCCTGAGAAATATAACGAGTTGTTGAAACACACCCGAAAACTCGAGGCGCACTACAAAAATATGCAGGACATAGAGTTTACCATTCAGGATGGTGAATTATATATCCTACAAACCAGAAATGGTAAGCGAACCGGTACTGCAGCTGTTAAGATCGCCGTGGATATGGTGAATGAAGGTGTTCTGACCAAAAAAGAAGCCATCAAGGACCTGGTTGATCCGGAGCATATTGAGCAGCTTCTGCATCCACAGTTCAAGGATCTGGATGACGGATCCAAAATACTTGGTAAGGGGCTTCCGGCATCGCCCGGCGCGGCTGTAGGTAAAGTGGTCTTTGACTCAGCAAAAGCTGAGAAATCTGATGATCCCGTTATCCTGGTGCGTATTGAAACAAGTCCTGAGGATGTAGGTGGAATGTCATCTGCTGAAGGTATTTTAACTTCCCGCGGAGGTATGACGAGTCATGCCGCTGTGGTTGCCCGAGGATGGGGTAAGCCTTGTGTGGCGGGTTGCAGTGATATCGTGATCAACTATAAGAATGGTTCCTTCACGAACGGTGAGGTGACCGTGAAAGAAGGGGATTATATATCCCTGGATGGAAACACCGGTCAGGTCATTCTTGGTAAAAAAGAACTGACAGAACCTGATTTCGGCAAAGAGTATCAAACCTTTATGAGTTGGGTCGGTGAAGTTGAGGAGATGAAAGTCAGAACCAACGCTGAAACACCTGAGGATGCAGCCGCAGCCCGCGGATATGGTGCTGTCGGTATTGGCCTTGCAAGAACAGAGCACATGTTCTTTAAGCCCGGCCGCGTTAACTTCATGCGTAAAATGATCATAGCCAATGATAAGCAAGAGCGGGTTGCCGCTCTTGAAAATCTACTGCCATTCCAGAAGCAGGATTTCATCGAAATATTTGAGGCCATGGAAGGCCTACCGGTAACCATTCGCTTGCTGGATCCACCACTTCATGAATTCCTGCCACAGGAAGAAGAAGAGATCGAAAAAGTAGCTGAGGAACTTGGTGTAACCGCCGAAATGCTGCACAACAAGGTTGAAAAGCTCAAAGAGTTCAATCCAATGCTGGGACACCGTGGTTGCCGGTTGGGTATTACCTATCCTGAGATCACTGAAATGCAGGCCCGGGCAATCATCGAGGCGGCTATTGAGCTCAAGAAGGAAGGCAAGGAAGTTCTGCCTGAGATCATGATCCCATTGGTTGGCGGTGTTGAGGAATTCAGACATCAGCGCAAAGTAGTGGACAAAGTGGCTAAGAAGATCCTCGAAAAAGAGGATGTTACCCTTGACTATAAAGTGGGTACAATGATCGAGGTGCCAAGAGCAGCTATCATGGCTGACCAAATTGCAGAGGAAGCTGATTTCTTCTCATTTGGAACCAATGACCTGACTCAGATGACCTTTGGATACAGTCGTGACGATGCTGTTAAATTCCTTCCAACCTACGTTCAAAAAGGCATTCTGCGTCAGGATCCTTTCCAGGTTCTGGATGAAGAAGGGGTTGGACAACTGGTACAGGCAGGGGTTCGTTTAGGTCGCATGGTCAATGAGAACCTGAAGATCGGAATTTGCGGTGAGCACGGTGGTGATCCAAGCAGTATTAATTTTGCTTACAACACCGGTTTGGATTATGTGTCTTGTTCACCATTCAGAGTTCCGGTTGCTCATTTGGCTTCCGCTCAGGCTACACTTAGAAAACAAGCCAATACTGAGGAACAGGAATCACCTAATGCTTTGGAAGTCTAAGGCAGAAATTTAGTCAATCATAATTCAGGAAGCAGGCAGGGTGAATACCTTGCCTGCTTTTTTTATGTATAGAATATACGTACAGTACGTTCCGACGCAGAGCGTCCTGAACGAGGGTAGAGAATAGACTGAAGTGTTAGGTAAAATAAAGTGAGGTTATTTCACATATAATAGAATATAAAGTCTTGAGACAAATGCAGTACTTAAACCTAGGTGGATTTGATCAAGATGCATCAATTGTGAGATATCCTCCGTCCGCTTTACTTAACATTCCGATGTAGCTCAACTCCATACATCCACCTCGCTCAGACGCTCTGCGTCGGAGCGAATGTAAGTTTACTTGGGCGGACCTGATTGGATCTCTTCGAGCTTACTCATGGCACGATCTCGTAAATTATTGAATTGATCCTCGGGAATATGTCCGGCCGTGAATTCGAAGTAGAGCCAGACGATGTAGGTAGCCATGACATCCTCATAGCAATAATGTTCGATCAGATCGAGCTCTCCACGTTTATACATGGCAAATACCTCATTCCCCTCACCGGTTTGCTTGAAAGGAATACCGATCAGCTGTCCAAGGTGTTTGAGTTTGGGCCATGAACTGGCTCCATAATTACTGAATTCATCCACCAGATCCACATTATGCTTACTGTAGCGATACCTGATATCATAATCATTCATGCGGACAGGCATCTGCAGGCCGTGCTTCATGGCACGGTAGGTGAGAACGGGAATGTCAAAGCCCTTGCCGTTATGATGTATAAGACCGAAGTCCTTGTAGGTACCAATGGCATCAAAGATCTTCAGTAAACCCTCTTTCTCATCTTCCCCGCTCCAGGCCACTTTTTGTTTGGGTCCACCGGTATTCTCTATCCAGAGTCCCACCCACGAAACCATCCGGTGATACATTGGTGGCAGGAAGCCGGAGGCATTTCGGGCTAATTCCTCGCTGGCCCGTTCAAGCAACTTATCTTCCTCTGAATCAGGATCATTCAAGACCTGACGAATGAAGTCGATATCGGGAATGGTCTCAAGATCAAAAATGAAAAACATCAATTTAGGCTTTAGGTGTTAGAAATGAGGTGTTAGTTATTTAGTGCAATACTTTTCTAAACCCTTGCACCTAAAACCTAACACCTGTTAGAGTTCTCCAACTAAGGATTTTTGGAACAATGCTTCAATATCGGTTTTGGAGTCGTAATGTGCTAATAAAAACATGAGTTTGGTAAGTGCCGCTTCCAGGGTCATATCATTGCCACTGATGGCACCATGACCGAGAGCGGCGCGCCCGGCGGTGTATTGGGTGAGGTCAACAGAGTCAAAATCAGCCTGAGATACAATGGTCACCACCACACCATGTTCCCGGCATTTGTCAAGAAATGGAAGCAAGCTGTAGGAACCCTTGATGCAAAAATTACCGCTTCCGAAACCGCGAATAATGACCGCTCTGATCTTGCTAAGGTTCAGTCCTTCCAGGAATTCCGGATTTAAATTGGGATGAGCCGTAAGAACAAAAACCTCATCAGAATAGGATGCTATATTTTGAAGCTCGCCGGAGCCAAACTGCTCAAGAACCCGGGTTTGGATCTGAATACCGATATCGGCTAGAGGAGTAAAGTTTGGGGATCCGAAGGCATCAAAATCGCCAATACTCATTTTGGTGGCTCGGTTCCCCCGGAAAAGAGCGTCATTGAAGCAGATCCCGACTTCTTTGAAATCCATGGTAGCCAGCTCAATGGCATTCACCAGGTTACGGCGGGCGTCACTGCGTATGGAGCTCATGGGCAACTGACTTCCCGTGAAAATTACAGGTTTACTTAGATTTCTTAGCCCAAAACTAAGGGCAGAGGCTGAATATGCCATAGTATCGGTTCCGTGAAGGATCACAAAACCGTCGTACTCGTTGTATTTATTTTCAATACAATCGGCGAGCTGTATCCAATGGGATGCATTCAGGTCAGAGCTATCTTCAAAAAACAGGGGAAAGGTGGTTATTTCGGCAATCTCACTCAGTTCAGGAATTTCTTCATAAAGAACCTTTGACCATGCCTCGGGATCGAGTTCCACCCCGGCTCCTTTAGCATTCATGGCAATAGTTCCACCGGTTTGTATCAGCAGTATCTTTTTCATGTTGATTTATTCGAGCTTCCGATTATTTTATTTCTTCACATACTGTTCAAGAAGTATGAGTACTGTTCGTTGAATTTATTGCACGGGAGGTTTGCCCGTTCAGAAGTTAAAATCTGTTTCCAACAAAACACACTTAAAGTTTGCTGCTAAGTTGTTTGATTTCGGTATAAAGGAGCCGGGATCAAATACGTGATGATCCGGACCTCGTTCCAATCGTTTAGAATTGATTCGAAATGGTGATCATCATGCAGCAAGATCAAAAAGTGCAAAAAAGGAGATCCTATGAAAGTTTATGATCCAACCCGCATCCGAAACGTTGTGCTGTTAGGCCATTCCGGCTCCGGGAAAACAACGCTGGCCGAAACGATGCTTTTCGAAGCCGGAGCAATTAACCGCAGGGGTTCGGTAGAAGAAAAAAATACCGTATCAGATTATCACCCACTGGAGAAGGAAAAACAGAAGTCTATATACTCATCTTTTTTGAATCTTGATTGGAGGGGGCATAAGATCAATTTAATTGATACACCCGGCACCTCGGATTATATAGGTGAGGTAGCAGGAGCCGTACGGATCGCCGATACGGCTATTTTTGTGCTTAACAGTGAGCAGGGGGTGGAAACTGCTACCGATTCCCTCTGGAATTATGTACAAAAGTACAGCGTGCCATCCATGTTTGTGGTGAACAAGCTGGATACGGATCAGTCTGATTTCTGGAAAACGGTTGATGAAGCCCGCGAGCATTTTGGACGGGAAGTCACCGTTGTGCAGTTTCCATACAGTGAAGGGCAGGATTTCCATGCCATCATAGATGTGCTACGCATGACGATGTACGAATTTCCGGAAGAAGGCGGTAAACCTGATAAACTGCCGATCCCTGAATCTATGAGAGCACAGGCTCAAAAGCTTCATCAGGAGCTGGTAGAAACCATTGCTGAAAACGATGAAACCCTGATGGATATTTATTTTGAGCAGGGTGAACTGGATGAGGAACAGATGGAGAAAGGTCTCCATATCTCGCTGGTAAATGGACAGATCTTTCCGCTGTTTTGTTCCACCGCATCAAGAAATATGGGGACTGGTCGAGTGATGGGTTTTCTGGATGATGTGGCTCCAAATCCGCTTCAGGGTAATCCCCCTAAAACGGTTGATGGTGATGAATTCAAGCTCAATCCGGATGGAATGCCGGTAATGTTTCTATTCAAGACCCATTCAGAATCTCATGTAGGGGACCTGATCTATTTCAAAGTTTATGGTGGCAGTATCCGGCCGGGTATAGATCTCGTAAACAGCTCGAACGATGCTTCGGTTCGACTGGGAAGCTTGTTTTTGACTGAGGGCCATAAACGCATTGAGATCAATGAGATCAGAACCGGGGATATTGGTGCGGTTGTGAAATTGAAAGACAGTGAAGTGAACGATACCCTGCATGAGAAAGGGCATGAGGTGAAACTTCAACCCATTGAATTTCCTCCAACTACCATCAGAACGGCTGTAAAACTGAAGAAAGAAGGAGAGGAAGACAAGCTTGGCCATGCCCTGCATCAGATCCATCGTGAGGACCCATCAGTTGTGATCGAACACAGTCAGGAACTTCGTCAGGTTATCATACACGGACAGGGTGAAGAGCACCTGGCAGTGATCGAAGATCAGCTCAGAAACCGCTTCAAACTGGACGTGGAATTTATCACTCCTAAGATCCCATATCGTGAAACGATCACGAAAGGTGTACGTGCTCAGTATAAACATAAAAAACAATCAGGTGGAGCCGGACAGTTTGCTGAAGTCCATTTGCTGGTTGAACCTTATGAAGAAGGCATGAGCACACCGGATGATCTCAAGGTCCGTGACGTAGAGGAACATGACCTGGAGTGGGGAGGAAAACTCGTTTTCCAGAACTGTATTGTTGGAGGTGTGATCGATACCCGGTTTATGCCTGCCATTCTGAAAGGTGTGATGGAAAAAATGGAAAATGGACCCATGAGTGGGTGTCGTGCCCGGGATATCAGAGTATCCGTTTACGACGGTTCCATGCACTCCGTTGATTCCAATGAAGCGGCTTTTAAAACAGCCGGACTAATGGCCTTCAAGGATGCCTTTATGCAAGCGAATCCTAAGCTTATGGAACCGATCTACGAGATCGAGGTAAGTGTACCGGCCGATTATATGGGGGATGTTATGAGCGACCTGAGTTCCCGAAGGGGACAAATTCAGGGCATGGATGGAGAAGGCTCTATTCAGAAGATCAAAGCTCACGTACCACTCGAAGAACTGGATCATTACTCCACCAAGCTCAAATCGATGACGCAGGGTAGTGCCACCTATACCCGAAAGTTTTCTCATTACGCCGCTGTGCCGCATGATGTGCAGGAGCGCGTGGTTAAAGAGAATCTTCAGGAAGAATAAAATAATTACATAAACCACGGCTCCGTCAGTGAGCCGTGGTTATTTAACCGTATAATTTAGGTAACTATCATCCGATGTTTAAGAACGGGTGAATAATTAAGGTTCATCTTCGAAGAGAAAGCTTTATGTATCGTCTTACCCTGATTTAGGTTGAGAGGCTATTTGTATAAAGTTATGTTCTCGCCTGTATGCCATTTGAATCGTTAATTAGGTAAATCAAATTACCTGCCGATCTCCCTTCAGAAAATTCTTTCAATTAGTATCTTTTCAGGGAAATAATTATTCATCAATTCAGCTAAAGTATTAAGAAATGAGCGCAACGGATCCAAAGAATTCATCAAGAGTTGGGATTTTGATCATGGCCCATGGCGGGGGTACCACCTGGAATAACATGGTAAAAGAGGCCGCAAAGCCATTGACTGAAACCTATCCTGTCGAATATGCCTGGGGCATGGCCAATTTTGTCTCGTTACAGAAAGCGGTTAAAAACCTGGAGGAAAAAAGTGTTGATCAAATTATAGTGATCCCGTTCTTTATTTCGAAACACAGTCCGATTCTGAGGCAAGCAGAATTTCTGTTGGGTGTAAGGGATGAACTGGCAGATCAACCAATGCCGGTAATGCATTATACTGACGAGTTTAAGGAGATAAGTGGGATAGAGCTGGATGACTCCCATTTTATGCATAACATGATCTTTCCTCCAACGCTCAAGCAAATTGAGATCCATACCCCGGTGCAATTTACCGATGCTCTGGATGATCATCCGATCGTGGCAGATATTTTGAGGAGACGTATTTTGAGCCTCAGTGAAGATCCCGCAAATGAAACGGTCGTGTTAGCGGCGCACGGACCCAATGGTGAGGAAGATAACACCGGATGGGTGCAAAGTATGGAATCACTGGCTGCACAGGTTCAGCAAAAGCAAAGTGATGAAGGCTTGCCCGTTTTTAGAAACATCCTGGCACTTACCGTTAGGGATGATGCCCCTGAAGCCATTCACGAACAAGCAAGGCAGTATTTACGGGCAGTTGTAAGACAGGGCAATATCTCAGGTGAAGTGATCGTCATTCCGGTATTTCTGTCACCGGGCGGGCGGGAAAAATCGGTGGCTCAGCGCCTGGAAGGTCTCGACTTTAAATGGAGTGGGGAAACGTTGCTACCCGATGATCAGCTTTCAACGTTCCTGATCAATTCAGTTAATAAATCTTTGAACTGAAAGGTCGGCTCATAAAAAAGCCCACAGAATTTGATCCTGCAGGCTTCTAAGTATAAAATCTAAATAGATTGTTTTAGTTAGCCAGTTCCACTTCCTCGGTTGAGGTAAATGGATTCCAGCTAATGGCTTTGGCCTTCTCAAGGATGTTATCGGCTGTGACATAAACCACAGGAATGAACACGAGGGTTACCAATGTAGATGCGGTCAGTCCGCCGATCACAACGCGAGCCAGTGAGGCCTGAATTTCGGCCCCGGCTCCAAGTCCAAATGAAAGGGGCAATAAACCAAGAACCGTGGTTAAAGTGGTCATCAGAATGGGTCGAAGTCTGAGTCGGCCCGCCTCAATAACGGCCTCAACTACCGGTAAGCCTTTATCACGCCTCATAAGATTGATATAATCGACCAGTACAATGGCGTTGTTTACCACGAT
>JAASTO010000267.1 GCA_021767245.1 Balneolaceae bacterium | reverse complement strand
TCCATACAAACCGCCCACCAATTGGCCATCCCTATAACATTCCACACTGAAGGCATTGCCATACTGATTCAACACATCGTAGGAATTGATGATCAGGTCGTTGATCCAGGTAGAATCCCGGTTAGCACATTGTTTGACGACCTCACGAAAGTTATGATTGACCCGAACCTCGAAACGCTTTTGACGAATGATACGAGCCAGGTTATCCGAAGTGTGAAATTTGCCGATGGGAATAATGCCCCGCTTTCTGGCCGTGTACCAGGTGACATCTTCAGCCTCCTTACTTTCTGCCATAGGGAAGATGCCCTGTGCATAAGCTTCAAGCAGATTTTCGGGTGGAAGGATGCGCATAGTTAGTGGTTAGTGCGATGGTGTTTTGGTGTTACGGTGTTATGGTACTGCCAAAGCATACCATAACACCGCAACACCTTCGAACTGTAACACCATATTTTTTTAAAACTCACAATAGTACATGCCGCCACTGCCGATCGGGGAACCTGGAGGGGGAGCCGGAGCATCTTCAACCTCAAATTCTTCAGGATTATTTAGAAATTGATCGATCAAATGAACCGCATACTTGTTATCAGTAACATTATTTGAGTTTAGTGAAAGCTCGACCTTTAGATCAGTGAGCTTATCAAATACAATAGCCTTTGTTACCGGGTTGGCACTGTTTGATGCGGCCAATGCGATCATATTTTTAAGGACCACATGTTTCACCACACGGTGAACGGAACCCAAATATCCTTCCGGTGAATTTTGATCCCAGCTTGTATTGATGAGTGCATCTAACACCTCATCAAGGCTGAGATTGCCGGTTCTGGCAGAATATTCCACCAGACGATTGGCTCTATCCGGATTCAGTATTAAGCTGACCGGCAGATCGGCAGCCGTTTCAGCAATACCGAGCGCATCAAGGGCAGGACCGGTATTCCCACTGAATAACTCACGGGAATATCCAAGTCCGGCCGGCCGCGGAGGAATGATCTCCAAAAGACCTTCCGGTAATGCCAGTGCTTCAGGAGATATAGTAGCCAGCATTGCATTCAGGGCTTCCTCTTGTGTTGTGCGATCCACAATTTCAGGATAAGCCTGATCATCTCCTTTTACTTTATAAGTATAATCCAGTCCTCCGATCAGTTTAGAGGTTGCCTCAACCTGATAGCGATGGAACAGGTAAATAGGCACGAGTACATCCTGAAGTTCAGCCAGGGGGCGTCCGCTTTCCAGGTTTGCTTCACCAAAATTTTCAAGGGCGGTTTTACGGATCTCCATGATGGTTGGAAGTTGTTCAACCGGATCACTCCCAAACTCCCAAAGGTGCGCATAGGGATGAGCTCCGCTTTGAGGACGGGCATCCTGATCAGAGATGTATTTTAAGCCCGAGTTGTATGCTTCATTCAGAATTTCGTTAAGAGCCGCTTTTTCATCGGTTCCATCCGGGAAGTCCTGATACCCATAAGCCACGGCCATCTTATCCCATTCACCGATACCAACATCATAGGGATCAGAGAGGTCGATCTCTCCATTAACGATCTTGGGCTGGGGATGCGGGTAATCCATTACGGACGCATCGTTGGTAACACTCGCCGCAAAGTTGTGTGCGATCCCGATGGTATGACCCACTTCGTGGGCTGAAAGCTGACGGATCCGGGCCAGTGCCATTTCCTGCATCATGGTGGTTTCTTCAGATTCATCCGCATAAGGGGCTAGAAGTCCTTCCGCGATCAGGAAATCCTGACGCACACGGAGGGAACCGAGTGATACATGCCCTTTAATGATCTCACCGGTACGCGGATCACGCACAGACGAACCATACGACCAACCTCGGGTTGAGCGGTGGATCCACTGAATGACATTATATCGAACATCCAGGGGGTGAGCATCCTCAGGAAGTACCTTAACGATAAAAGCATCTTTATAACCGGCCGCTTCAAAAGCCTGATTCCACCAGCGGGCACCATCCAATAAAGCACTTCTGACCGGTTCGGGCGTTCCGTTATCCAGGTAATACACGATTGGTTCAACCGGTTCGCTTAATCTGGCATTGGGGTTTTTCTTCTCAAGGCGATGGCGGGAGATATATCGTTTTACAAGCGGCTCATCAATCGGGGTGCCGTAATCCTGATAGGTGATACCGAAATAGCCGGCACGTGGGTCATATTCTCTTTTTTCGTAACCGTCATCGGGGAGTTCTACAAAAGAATGATGCTGGCGAACCGTGATCGCCTCTGGGGTTGGAACCACGGAACGAACCCAGCCACCGGGATTACTTCCGGCAAAGGTTAGGGTGACTTCAAATTCGGTGTTCTTCGGGAAGTTCATGGTTCCTTCGGAGTACATGGCCGAGCGATTCTTATCCAAACTGTACGAACCCTGATTGGAGCGGCGCAGTGAATTGGTGACACCATGAGCATCCTGCATCAAAAATGGGGTGAGGTCGATGAGTACTTTTCCATTTTCTTCAGCCGCGATCTCAAATCCGCCTAATATTGATTTAGCAAACGCTTCCTGCACGGATTTTTTCTCAAGAGCGTTATCCGTCTCTGCCCTGAAACCATAATTGGGTTGTATCATCATGACTTTTGGCCCGCGTCGCTCAAAATAAACAATGCGGGTGTCGCCAAGCTGACCGCGATCCAGTCCAATATCATTCGAGCCAATTCCTGCTGTAAGCGAATTTACGTAGATGAACTCTGTATCTAGTTTATCGATCTCGAGCCATAGTTGATCTTTGGCTTCATCATAATAGTAATCGAAAAAGCCTTCGGTTTTGGTTAGTCCTTCAGTTTTTTCAGAAATGGTGGGGAGTTGGGCAAAGGCCTGAAATGAAACCAAAGCCATGATCAGGAAAAGTAGTGTTCGCTTCATAAGACTGAGAATTTGGAATTATCCCCGAATGCACGGGATGAATGTTGAATAGAGAATCAGCTCAGAATATGCAAAAGATGAAGCGGTAAGGAAAGTGGCAAAAACTTCGGGTACAGAGTTTAACAACCGTAAAGGGCTAAAGCCCTGAAATAATTAAACAAAGTCATCACCGG
>JAASTO010000266.1 GCA_021767245.1 Balneolaceae bacterium | reverse complement strand
TTCCTGGCAGCTATGCCCCATTTCAATGTTTTAGGGGAGTGGCTATTAAAATATTTCGCAGCACGGCGACCCGTAAATCCAGTGGCTCCAACTAAAATAATGTCAAAAGTTTCTGAGGACATGTGGTATTAATTTGAAATTCACAGGCATAAAAAAACCCCACACGTAATGTACATGCGGGGTTTGAATTTCTCTAAGGTGAGAATTAGCCAACGCGTGATACTTCTATCGCACTTAGGCCTTTAGGTGTTTCTTCAACATCATATTCTACTTCTTCACCGTCTGCAAGCCCCTCTTCAAATCCAAGGTTTTGAATATTGTTGCGGTGAACAAAGATATCTTTTCCACCATTGTCAGGTTCGATGAATCCAAATCCTTTTTGTGCATCAAACCATTTAATTTTACCGTATTCCATAATTGTGTTGTGTTGTATTGAGTGCATCTGAAGAATTATCATTTGATGTATAATCCGATTAAACAGATGCTTATTTATTGTTAGTTGTACAAACTATAGAGGGGAAACAAATACTAAACTAAATACTAATACTGATTCTTACCATACATTTGCATTACCCTAATATCTTCTTTATTACAATTAATACCAAATGTGTAGGTATAAATTGTGACTTTTCACTATATAACAATGATGTTTGAGCCTCCATAACTTTTTTTATGAATTAGCGAATAAGAATATTGGTTTTTCACGGAAAGGTGAGCAGCTACTTAGCAGGAATCAATGAAAACGTCTCTCGCACATATCGTCTCTACGGCATTTGCTTCTCTAATGTTTGCATTGATCGTTTTTAGTTCGTTACCGTTAAAGGCTCAATCAGATTCAGAGTCAGGTAAGGATAATAAGCCGGCTTTTAGGTTAATGGGAGACCGGGGTGAGAGGCTGGTCTTTCCGTTTGAGCTGATCAATAATCTGGTTGTCATTGAAGCTCGGATCAATGGATCAGAACCGATGAAATTCATTCTGGATTCAGGAGCAGGACGAAACATCATTACTTCTTTATATAACAGAGAGATCTATCTCAAAAATGCGGAAACCGTCATGCTGGCGGGTTTAGGTGAAGGTGAGAGGCTTGAGGCATTCAGGTCTAAGGGGAATCAGGTTCAGATAGAGCGTATCATCGGAGAGGATGTAGAGGTTTTGATCCTTAAAGAAGATGTGTTTAAGCTGGCATCCTTTATGGGGACTGAGGTTCACGGCATTCTTGGGTATGACCTATTCGATAGTTTTGCGGTTGAGATCGATTATCGCGCAAAGTTGCTAAAGATCTATGATCCCCTTCGATCAAAAGAAAAATTTGAAGAATTACCCAAGCACAGAAAGTGGTTTACCATTCCAATCGTTGTTGAGAATGAAAAGCCATACACCAATATTTTTTTCAAAAACTCGGAAACTGATGAGTATTCCCCTTTAAAATTGCTCCTCGATACCGGTGCCAGTAATTCCTTGTCATTCTATGATCCCACCAGCGAGGAGATCGTACTTCCTGAAAATACCATCAACACTTTATTAGGTATTGGGTTAAGCGGAAATGTGAGCGGTGCATTGGGGCGTGTCAAAAAAGTGAAATTCGGTCCTTTCGAATTTGAAGAGCCGGTAGTGGCATTTCCGGACAGCCTGTCGGTTAGGAGAGCTTTTGGGTTTGATGACCGAAATGGAAGTATTGGGGGCGACCTGTTGCGTCGTTTTAAAGTGATCTTTAATTACCATGAAGGTCTTCTGTATCTTCGAAAGAATAAGAACTTCAACGAGGATTTTACGTACAATGTAAGTGGAATTGAGGTCTCAACCCCCTTCCCGGACCTTCCATATTACGAGATCTCATTTATCAGGAAAGATTCACCTGCCGAACGGGCAGGATTAGAGGAGGGAGATGTGATCCGAAAGATCAATGGTCGTAAAGCTGAAGAACTTTCACTAAACGACCTTCTCAATATATTTCAGAACAAAGAAGGGAGAAGGGTTCGAATGGAAGTAGAAAGAGATACAACAGCTGTTTCTCTTCGTTTTGAATTAAAAGATGAGCTGCGTTTAAAATGAACTCACTTAAAGTGAATGGGCTACTTTTACTGAATTTGACTAACTATTGATTCTGTAAATTACTAAATACAGGCACGGATCAATTTTAAATCAATTTATACAATCATGAATAGAAAGTATTTACTGACTGCTGTTACAGCGGTCTTGGTTACACTATTTTCAATCACGGCGGCTTTTGCACAGCTTGAAGATACCAACAAACGGACTCCAAAAATAGACTGGAGTAACACAACGGAACATGAAGTGCAGATAAAGGGACAAAAAGTTCCCTACACTACAACAGTGGGTAATCTGCCGGTCTATAATGAAGAAGGAGTGATCACGGCTTCATTATTCTACACCTACTATAAACGCACTGATGTGAGGGATAAAGCACGGAGGCCATTGGTATTCTCTTTTAATGGAGGTCCCGGATCAGCTTCAGTTTGGATGCATATTGGATACACAGGCCCAAAGAAACTCAAGATCGATGATGAAGGTTTTCCGATCCAACCTTATGGCGTTGATGATAACCCTCATTCGATCCTGGATGTGGCAGATATAGTATTTGTGAATCCGGTAAATGTAGCTTTTTCCCGCATGGTCCATGAAGATGCCAAACGGGAAGACTTTTTTGGAGTCAATGCTGATGTGGAATACCTGGCACAATGGATCGATACCTTTGTATCGCGGGAAGATCGCTGGCCTTCACCTAAATACCTGATCGGTGAGAGTTACGGAACCACCCGTGTATCTGGATTGGCTGATCGACTTCAATCCTCGCACTGGATGTATCTGAATGGGGTGATCCTTGTGTCTCCAACAGGTCTCGGTGTAGAGCGTGGTGGCCCCGTGGGGGATGCTACTCCGTTACCATATTATGCAGCTACTGCCTGGTATCACGATGCTTTAACCCCTCAGTTACAAAACAAGGACCTGGATGATATCCTGCCTGAAGTAGAGGAGTTCACCATTAATGAATACATACCTGCATTAGCTAAAGGTGGTTTTATCAGTGATGCAGAAAAGAACCGGAT
>JAASTO010000062.1 GCA_021767245.1 Balneolaceae bacterium | reverse complement strand
TCATGATAACCCTAACAGTCTCGCCGGGCATGACAAGTACAGTGTCCTTCCAGCCTGTTTCGGTAGGCATTAATCCTCTGTTTCCACTTCTATCAAGAACTTTAAACTGAACGGCATGCACGTGCATGGGGTGAGGTACGTTTGAGTTATTGATAAACTCCCAAATTTCAGTACTTCCTTGCTCTACACGTTCATCGACTCGCTCCATCTCAAACTGACGCCCATTAATGGTATGGCCGTTCATCATTTGCATATCCAACCGAATGGAGCGGGTGCGATCAGCAGATGAAGCTTCAGGAAAGGTCGATTCAGACAGCTGACTGGGAAGGCCCATCGATTCTTGCTTAGATTCTCCATCAATCCTGAATTCCATAAGATCAAAACCGGTGCCTTGTTCGGGACCGGAGCTACCCATCATGTTTTGCATTCCCATCATACCGCCGCCGGAAGGCACATCAAATGGTTTACTGATAAGGTTAATACTATTTTTCTTCAATCCATAGAAGTCTATCAGTATGTCTGCTCTTTCCCCGGGGGCCATTAATAATTCATTCGTCTCAATAGCTTCAGGTAGAAGGCCTCCATCGGTGCCGATGACCATAAAGGAAAGATCATCTTGAAACGCTACATTATAAATTCGGGCATTTGAGCCATTTAAGACTCTTAATCGATACACACCCGGCTCAACTTCATGGTAAGGAGATGGTGCTCCGTTAATTAAGATTGTATCTCCCAAAAACCCGGTCATCATCCGTTCGGGCATAGACGGATTATATATTACCTCTCCTCTTTCGTTAACTCTCCGATCCTGAATAACGAGAGGTATCTCGTAGTTACCACCGGGTAAGTTGAGCGCTTTCTCCTCTTCATCTTCAATAATAAAAAAGCCTGCCAACCCCCGATAAACTTGTTCTCCGGTAATTCTGTGAGGGTGAGGATGATACCAATAGGTACCGGCTCTTTGATCAAGTTTGAAGTGATAATTGTAACTACCGCTTGATATAGCATCTATGGGGTGCCCGTCCATTTCGGGGGGAACAATGAGTCCATGCCAATGAATAATGCTTTCCTGACCTATATTATTAGTAAACTTGATGTCAAGTTCCTGCCCCTTTACATGGCGAATTGTTGGACCGGGAACTGAGTTATTAAATTGAAAAGCAGCCAGACTTAGCGATTCTGGCAGCTCTATTTCTGCAGAAGAGGCAGATAAATTAAATGAAGGATCGGTTATTTGACCCGGTAAAGGCAATCTGTTTTTAAAAGAACCCTTCAACTCATCGTCAGAAAAAGTCAAGCAGGATGTTAACCAAGGTGATAGGGCTAATGCACCCGTTCCAAAACCTATCCTCCGTAAAAATTGTTTTCTTTTCATAAATTTGAAACTATAATGATTGTATTATTAAATACTTGATCACATCAGATCCTTTTTCCTCTTCTCGAATTCCTCTTGATCAATTTCTCCATCTGCATATCTTCGCTTAAGGATCTCAAGTGGAGTTTCTTTATCAGATTCTTGTTGATTTGTCTTGAATAACGGCCTTGCCAAGACAATGACCAAAACAATTAGTAAGAACCACCAGAAGAACATCATCCAGCCACCTCCAAAAAATTGAAAATCATGCATAGTGCTATCATTTAAAGTTTTAGAATTCGGGGATGACTTTGAAGTGCATCCCCATTTAATTTTACTAATGATGGTTCATACCTTTATTATCGGTAGAATCTGATTTCATTTTCATTCCCGAATCCATCATATTCATCATTTTAGCGTGATCCATATCTCCATCCATCATAGATTGCATCATTTCCATATGCTTTTTCATGCGTTCTTTCATTTCAGGATTGTTCATCATGGAGTGCATATTTTCCATCATTTCAGAATGATCCATCTTTTGTGATTTCATCATTCTCTGCATCATCTTGGCACGCATTTCCGGGTTTTCCATCATATGATCCATCATCATGGATTGCATAGATGAGTCCTGCATCATGGTCATCATTTGCTGCTTTTTCTGCTCCATATTTTGTTGCTGAGCCACAGCAGTTATAGTTAGACCTAAACCTATTGCCAGTAACAGTGCGATTGATTTTATCTTTTTCATAATCTTATGGTTTTGTTAATGTTTGCTTTACTTAAAATATCATTTATCTAAGGGGTAAGCTTATACAATGATGATTAATACTTACCGTTTATTTAGTGTAAGCCTATTATTCTATTACTTTAGGTCCTTCCTCACCATCCCTGATTCTAATCATATTCTCAATAGGCATGACAAATATAATTCCATCTCCGCGCGAACCTGTTGAAGCAGTTTGTTGAATGATTTCAATAATAGAATTGACATCTTCGTCTACCGCTGCTATTTCTATTTTCACAACTTTGGAGTGCATCGCCGGGAATTGCAAAGAGCCATGGGCATAGTCAGGATCGGTATATTGACCTGCTCCTTCTCCTCTGAAAACCGTTATGCAACAATGGCCTTCAGAACGTAGCGCTTTATACACTTCTTCAAGTAGCATGGGGCGTATGTATGCTTTTACTAATTTCATGATACCTCTGTTTTTGATTTATACATTAATTCATCTGCTCAACTGTTTCTCCGCAGTTGTGCATTTGAGATCCATAAAAGGGGTTTTCAATATCTTCTTTGTCACTTATCCAGGTACTTCCTCCGCCGTACATAGGGCAATATTGCTTGAACAGTGCTCCTTCATATCCTTCTTCTTCAATTCGTGAAATAAGCGTTTCTGAAATGGATTTGAACTCGGCTCTGAGCTCTTCAATATCACTGAATGTATCCGTTGAGAACACTCGGACATGTTCTTTAGCCGTTTCAAAATCATCTTTGGACAGTGCCTCCCGAAGTTTCAAGTACTGGGGTACTACTACCTCAAGGCTTTTAACCATTTCATGATTTGAATGATCTTCAGTTGTATCCATAGTGGATTCATTCATATCACCGTTATTCATGTCCATAGCACCGTGATCGTGTGCCCCACGATTTGCTCCTGAGCCCGGTTCTCTATTCATCATACTGAGTTTATCGCTAAGCTGTGCGGCTGCGTCCACTTTAAATGTGCCGTTTGATACCACACGCTCACCAACTTCCAGTCCAGATTCAATTACATATTCGTTACCAGCCCTTTTGCCTAATACAACTTCCCTTGCTTCAAAAGCAGGAGTTTCAGCTGTGGAAACATCCACAAACACAATGGACCTTTCTCCGGTCCATAGCACGGCACTTCGGGGGACAAGAAGTTGCTGTTCTTGGTCTGATTGAGAAGAAATAACTCCTTCAGCAAACATGCCGGGTTTCATCTCATTTCTCGGATTATCCACAGTAATACGTATTTCTACTGTTCGAGATTTATCATTTAAAAAAGGCTGGATAAAGCTGACTTCCCCGGTATAGGTATACCCAGGAATGGAGCTCACCGTAAAATCAATTTTATCTCCGATTTTTAAATTATTGACTGACGATTCATACGCCTCAAATTCAATCCATACCTCAGAAAGCTTCGCGATCCGGTATAGCATTGAACCTTCCTGAATATGGTCTTCCCGAGAGATATTGATCTCTGATACATAGCCAGATACTGGTGAGAAAAAATCTAACTCTTCCATCACTTCTCCTGATTGTTCAATCTGGTTTATGGTCTCTTCCGGAAATTCCCAAAGCAATAGCTTTCGCCGGGCAGACTCATATAATCGAGGGTTTTGTTCTTTGAATCGGGCTGTTTCCAAAAGTTCACTCTGTGCCGTAATTAACTCCGAAGAATAAATAGAAACCAGTTTTTGCCCTTTACGAACGTAATCACCGGTATAATCTACATATAACTCCCGAACACGACCGGGGAAGTGAGCCGTCACATTCGATACCAAGTTCTGATTTACAGCCACTTTGCCAGGTAACCGGGTTTCAACCACTGGGACTCCTTTTCTAACCGGAGTGGTTTCAACCTCAGCAAGCGCAAGTGCGGCTTTCGAGAATGTAACAGCATTCGGGTTGAGCGATTCTGAGTCATTGTCATCAAGATCATTGGCCGGAATTAACTCCATGCCACAAATTGGACAATTTCCTGGCTCGCTTTCTCTTATCTGAGGATGCATACTGCACGTATAAACCACATTGCCTTCCTCATCAGTGTGGGTTTCTGATATATGCTCTTCAAGTGTTTGTGGTTCCGAAGTCCCTCCGAAAAAGAGGTAGCCGAGTAAGAGTCCACCCAGTATAAGTCCAGAGTAAATAAGTATGTTTTTTGTTTTCATAGTTGTAAGTATTGAGTTGTGAAATTAGAGTAGTGATTAGTTTTTCTCACTATTCATGGCTCAAATCACACGTCTATTTATTGTAGATTAATGTTGTGTTTGCCCGTCAGGTAATCGATGTAAGCCGATGAAACCTGCATATCCACCAAAGCCTGAATACGGTTGAGTTGATAACCCAAAAGCTTGCGCTGCATCCGTAGAATTTCTTCAAAATTGGAACTGTCGGTTGAATAGTTCTGTGTCATAATGCTCAGTGCCTGATTAACCCGTTGAATCTGCTTCTGGTCATACAAGTCAAACCGCCGCCGCGAATCATAATAGTCCCTCAATGAAGAGGATAAATCTGTTTCCAGCTTGTTTTCTTTGTCTGTTATTTGCGACTGTACTGATTGAATATTTAGCTCTGCTTGTTGAACCTTGGCATTGTATTTATTTCGGAACAGGGGAATTTTGAAACTGGCTCTGGCCATGATGGCATCTTTACCATTATCAGCTAGCGTTGGTACATCTGAGCGTTCTCCGGTGAAGATATAATCCAGACCTACGCCAAAGGATGGCTTTCCGTCTTTTGCTGCCAGCGTTTTCATTTCATGGGCGGAGTCCTTCTGGTATCTAAGGCGATTTAATGCCGGGTTTTGTTGAACCAATTTATTCAGTAGTTCCGGCTCGCTTTCTATACTCATTTCAGGCATTAACGTATCCGGCAAGGTGATCACCCGTTCTTGCTCAGCATTCAAAAGCTCATTCACTTTTTGAATTAACACGTTCCGATTGTCTTCAAGCAAAGCAATTTGCGTCTTCAGGTCTTCTTGCTCGATTTGAGCCCGTAACACATCCACCTGCGAAGCCTGATCTGTTTCATATCGGCTCAAACTTATCTCCACTAATGAGTTTAGGATGTCGAGGTTTTCGTTGGCAATCTCCAAGCTTTGGTCCAACTCATAAAGTTCAATAAGTGCTTTCTCGGTTTGATAAAACAGTCGATTTCGGGTCTCCTGAAACACTTCGTATTGTGCTTTAGCCTGCGATTCCGATATTGATCGTTTATCTGAGAGGCTCCCAAACCAGGGAAACATTTGGGTTAGTGAAATCCTTGCTTGTTGTGGTCCCAATCTGGTTTCAATCGGACTGATGAAATAGGCAAAAGCAACTTCCGGATCGGGCAAAGTACCAACAATAGGACTTTCTTCAAGAGCTGATAGATAGTGCTGATATTCAGCCTTCAACTCGGGATTATTCTTAGCTGCTTGTTGTTGGTATTCGGCAATAGTTTGAGCTTGCACGGTAAAAGGCAGTGCAATTATGCCAAGTAATACAATTAATAGCAGAGCGTGCAGATGTTTCGCAAAGAGTGCTGAAGACTTTCTTTCCATCCTGCTCAATATTGGATATTCAATGTTCCTTAATCGATTTTCTTCTTTCATGACAATTCTTTTTTCATTTTAAATTCTTTCCACATGTAATAAAGGACCGGTATAACCAGTAATGTGATGATTTGCAGGAACATGCCACCTACACTCGGGATTGCCATAGGCACCATAATATCCGAGCCTCTGCCAGTGGATGTTAGGACGGGTAACAAAGCAAGGATGGTGGTAGCTGTCGTCATGAGTGTCGGACGAATTCTGCGTGTACTTGCCTCTATCACCACTTCTCGTAATTCAGCCGATGTCTTCGGCTTCTTGCGATCAAACAATTGGTCGAGATAGGTTGCCATTACTACACCTCCGTCAGCCGCTATTCCAAATAAGGCGATGAAACCCACCCACACAGCCACACTTAAGTTTACGGTTCCCATTTGAAACAGATCCCGAAGATTTTGACCAAATAGATCAAAATTCAGAAACCATCCCTGACCGTAGAGCCAAACAAGTAGAAATCCCCCCGCCCAGGCCACAAAAATGCTACTGAAGATCATGGATGTAGTAGCCACAGACCGAAATTGGAAATACATGATCAGGAAGATAATGACTAGCGCAATAGGCAGAATAACGCTTAGCCGTTTCTCAGCTCGGACCTGATTCTCATAGTTGCCCGCGAATTCAAAATTGATACCTGCGGGAACCGCTATGTTACCGGAGTTCACACTCTCTTCAATAGCACGTCTGGCATTTTCTACCACTTCAATTTCAGCAAAGCCATCTAACTTATCGAAGATTACATAACCCACCAGGAACGTATCTTCGCTTTTGATAGCTTGTGGTCCTTGGCGGTATTTGATCTCAGCCAGTTGTGAAAGAGGTACTTGAACACCCGTCTTGGTGGGAACCAAAAGTTCATTTAAAGCCTCAGGGTTATCTCTTAACTCGCGGGCAAAACGAACACGAATAGGGTATCGCTCGCGCCCTTCAACGGAGGTTGAGACTGCCATCCCACCCACACCCATCGACATAAATTGCTGCACGTCTTGAACGGATAACCCGTAGCGGGCTAACTGTTCCCGGTTCCAATGAACTTCCAAATAGGGTTTACCAACAATACGTTCCGCAAATACCGATGAAGCTTTTACGCCTTCAGCATTCTTCAGGACATCTTCTAATTGTAAACCAAAATTTTCGATTTCTTGAAGATCACTTCCCTTTACTTTGACACCCATAGGGGCTCTCATGCCAGATTGCAGCATCACCAATCGTGTTTCAATGGGTTGAAGTTTTGGTGCCGAGGTAGTTCCGGGAATCCGTGCGGCGGCTACAATTTCATCCCAGATATCATCCGGGGAGTGAATATGATCGCGCCACTGGCGAAAATACTCACCGTTTTCATCCGGAATCAGTTCTCCATCTTCATCTCTTACAAACTCCCCTGAATCATTGACCTCGAATCGCATCCGTCGGCCATTTTCATCCGTTTTGTATTCCGATTTATATTGAATCACATTTTCGAACATGGAGATAGGTGCCGGGTCCAAAGCTGATTCAGCCCGGCCCATTTTTCCAACAACCATTTCAACTTCCGGTATGGAGTTAACAGACAGGTCTATTTTACGCATCACGTCTTCTGCCTCTTCTACACCGGCGTGAGGCATCGTAGTAGGCATTAAAAGGAAAGCTCCTTCATCCAGGGCGGGCATAAATTCTTCACCCAGTCCTGGAAAAGCTTCGGACGCTGAAGTCCAAACGGATGTTTCGCTTATATCAACCCCGACCGTATTAAAGCTTTTGGCTACAAATCCAAAGGTAGTTGCAAAGCCCAGCCAAATTACCACCCCAAAAATCACGAAAAAGGATGGAAGGGTTAGAAAAATCTTTTTATGATCCAGACACCAACTAATAATGGGTTGATAATATTTGATGATGAGCCAGAAGGTGGCAAGAATAAGGGCGATCACTAAAACGATAAAAAACAAATTACCTGCAAAAGAGACCGATGGCCCAAAAGGAAGCCAGTATTCTGTCAGTAGCCAGGTTACTACCACTACAGAAAGTACGTTGTTGAGAATTGGAATTCGTTTGTGATATTCTTCGCCTAAAAAGAATCCCACGCCATTGATTAGTCCGAAGCCCATGATCAACAGACCACCCCAACCTGAAACAGTCAACATGGCAATGAATCCTCCGATCACCAGTAAACCGTTCCAGCTCAGTTTCAATTTCCGATTGTTGATCTTTAACCCAAAGAACCAATGGGCAAAGGGTGGGATCAGTGTGATTGTAATGATAATGGAAGCAATCAGCGCGAAGGTTTTAGTGTAAGCCAATGGTTTGAATAGTTTGCCTTCGGCAGCGATCATCGTAAAGACCGGGAGAAAACTCACAATGGTGGTGGTTATGGCCGTCAATACAGCCCCGGCTACTTCAACAGTAGCATTGTATATAACTTCCAGAAGTGATTCATCTTCCTCCATTTCTTCCAAATGCCGGAGCATATTCTCAGAAAGGATGACTCCCATATCCACAATGGTACCAATGGCAATAGCGATTCCGGAAAGGGCCACAATGTTAGCATCCACACCAAAATACTTCATGGCAATGAAGGTCATGAGTACAGCGATGGGGAGCATTGCAGAAATTAACACCGAAGTTCGCAGATTCAGTACCATTATAACGATCACGATAATGGTAATCAGTATTTGAAGCGTGAGGGCTTCTTCTAGCGTCCCCAAGGTTTCAGAGATCAGCGTTGAGCGATCATAAAATGGTACAATGGTGACTTGAGATTCGGTTCCGTCTTCAAGGGTTTTTACAGGCAGACCGGCAGAAATCTCTTTGATCTGTGCTTTTATATTATCAATTACCTGCTGGGGATTGGCACCTTGCCGGGCTACGACTACTCCACCAACGGCTTCTGCTCCAGCCTTATCCAGTACACCTCTTCGTGGAGCCGGCCCCATACTTACGAAGGCAACGTCCTGAATTCGAATGGGCGTATTATCCACTACTTTAACCACTGCCGATTCCAAATCTTCCAGATTCTCTATATATCCAATTCCCCGAACCAGATATTCCACGTTATTCATCTCAATAGTTCGGGCACCGGTCTCGGCATTGGTTTTCCGAACCGCATCAATCACTTCAGGCAGAGTAACCCCATACGTTTTTAGTTTGTTTGGGTCGATGTCGATCTGGTACTCTTTTACGTACCCTCCAATGGAGGCGACTTCTGCCACACCTTGAGCTCCTGATAGTCCGTATTTCACATAAAAGTCTTGTATAGACCGTAACTCCTGGGGGTCCCACCCACCTGCTGGCTCTCCACTTTGATCCCTGCCTTCCAGCGTGTACCAAAATATCTGTCCTAGTCCGGTAGCATCAGGACCAAGGGCGGGCTTTGCAGTTTGAGGGATAGTGCCGGCAGGAAGCGAGTTTAGTTTTTCAAGGATGCGAGAGCGGCTCCAATAGTAATCCACGTCTTCTTCGAAAATGATGTAAATGATGGAAAGACCTGTCATGGAATTACTTCGAACGGTTTTGATACCAGGCACAGTCAGTAACTGAGTGGTCAAAGGATAGGTAACCTGGTCTTCTATATCTTGAGGTGATTGTCCTTCCCAGTCAGTGTAAACGATCTGTTGGTTCTCCCCAAGGTTGGGAATAGCATCCACAGGAACACGATCCCGAGGAAGAAAGTCAAGATTCCAATTAAAGGGAGCTACTGCAAGTCCCCAGCCTACTAAGACTAGCAAGAATAGTACAGCTACAAGTTTATTTTCCAGGAAAAACCGGATGGTTTTATTTAGCATGAGTTTATTATTGATGAATCGGTACAATTAAAAAAGCGGTCATCTCTCGATAGATATCTGAGACCTTGAAGCCTATTTTTTACAATAGATAGATAGTACAAGAATCAAGGTTCCTGACGTTACAGGAATGACTTTAGGGGAGAAAAGATATACCGATCCCTAAATCAGAAAGGACTCGTTGGCTAAAAAGATGGGTGGTTGTGAATAGGAATCCGAAGTTTGAATAGCGTGATAGTCGGATTCAGTTTGGTTCGTGTGATCTTCCGCAATTATCTGGACTACAGCCAGAACCTTGACTTTCACTTTTTGAAATAAAGGAGCTTCGGTCTTAACTGATAATTCCTCAACAGAGCAGGCACAAACAATACCAAGATCTTGATCTTCATCGGTTTCAGTATGATGTTGGTGTTCCGGTACTTCGGCAAACTCAACAGTCATTGGGCAATCTTCAGCATGTTCACTTTGAGCCTGCATATGGATTCCCATTTCCTGCAACTCTTCACATAGTTCATTTGACATAGCATGAAGTCCGGTTGGAACCGAAACCCCAATCAGGATACTCAGACTGAGCACCGATGCAATAAAGCGATATGTTAAAGAAATTTTCACGTTTCAAGTATATGTAATTAATTCTATCCATGAAAGATGGAACATAATTCGATAAACAAAATCCATAATTAGACAAATTTCAAATATTCTGTTGAACTAATTATGAGTCTAACCCAATTTTAAACGAAATTTATTGTCTTATCTCAAAAGTATCGTAAACGAATTATGTTATAAATCTATATCTAATCAACACTTTCAAAAATTCACTTATTGCCAAGGATGTTTTTATTTTCGCCTTCAAGAGCCTTTAAAATAGGACAGTCTCCTTTAGGTCCTTCCCCAGCACAAGAATCAATTAAATCTACCAGGGTATTCTTTATTCGTTGTAGGTCTTCGATCTTTTCCACCACATCTTGGTATTTTTCTTGCGCTTCACTTTTGATCACTGAACAAGTGGTGTCCTCATCAATTCGTAGTTCCAGCAGTTCCTTGATTTCGCTCAGTGTAAACCCCAACTCTTGCGCCCGTTTGATAAATTTAATTTGATCAATGTGCCGCTGCGTAAATATACGGTAACCGGAACGCCTTCGGTCAGGTATGGGAATGAGACTGCGTTTTTCGTAGTAACGGACGGTTTCTTTATTAACTTTTGCACGGCGAGCTACTTCACCAATTTTGAAAGTGGTGATGTCTTGATACTTTTCATTCTGGTTTTCTCTCATCATTTCACTGACTTCTATTATACGTTTAACAAACCAATCAATTATTAAGAAAAGCCGGGCATAATACCCGGCTCATTAATTACTAATTGTTATTCTTTCTTTTCCATAATTTTACCACAACAGCACGTTGGGTTTTGGTTACCACCACAACTGGGTGGTGCTCCTTTAGTTACTGTTACCTCGCATCCACAATTTTCATCTGGACATTTATAAACATCTCCTTTCTTAAATGGCATGATATTTCCTCTTTTTATTCGAAACATAATTCAATACCAATATAAGACCTGGAGTATGGTACAGAGTCAAATTAAAAATTGATAAAATTGTTTTAATCTCATATAAATTTATAAATCAGGAGAGAGCTTTCATTTTATCCTTAAGTCTTTTCACAGTCAAATGGGTGTATTTTTCCGTTACTTTCTGGCTCGAATGTCCAGCCATATAACTCGCTTCAGCTGTATGAAAACCTTTTTCAATCCAGGTAGTAACCGCTTGGTGTCTCATCCCATGTAAAGTTCGAGAGGTTGGAATCCCAGCTTCTTTGCAGTAGCGCTTAAACTCCCGATACACTCTCATACCGCGAACCGGTTGGCCTTTTGTATTTCCACCTGTGTAAATAAATACATAGTCACTGGGACTTATCTTACCACGAACCTTTAAATGCGCATCCAGTTCTTTTTTCAATTCATTGATGATTGGAATCAACCGTTCTTTTCTGCCTTTAGTAGGTGGAAGTGAAATGTAGCTAAGCTCTCCATCTTCATAGATCAGATTTTCTCCTTTCAGTCCAGAGTAGGAAAGCTCCGGATCATAAGCAGCTTCATGTTTTCGGAGTCCGCCATAGAAATACAATGCCACAATCGGTTTGAACCAGTGTTGAACCAAATTTGGGTCAAATTCGGGTAATTCTTTCTTTCTGGCTAACTCTTCATCAAATTTCTTAAAAAGAATTCCAAGTTCTTCCTCAGAAATCATTTTTGGCCGGGTATTTTCTCTAATTCTCGGTAAATCCTGCTTAAGCATTGGAAAGTAATCCTTCTCCACAATGTTCTTTTTCAGAAGAAACTTCCACCATGATCGGAAATGTCGGAAATAGTAGTGCCTTGTAGCTGAAGTAATTCCTTTTTTGAAGATCACATTTTCAAAATGGTAGCTAAGAACATTGGTTGGGGGTACATCCGATAACTCATTTAATTCAACAAAATGATCTAAAGCTCGCTGGTAGGCTCCAATGGTTGCCGGAGAGAGGTGATTTTTTGATTTGTAAAATAATTCGATGGATTCACTGACCGTGTTGCAGTCAGTGGTTTCATTACTGGTTTTTCTTTGCAAAACCTTCTTGGGATTGAATCCTTTGGAGAAGGGATTGATCTTGCCTAATGAGTCCAGTTTTTCGAGTTCGGTTACCATTTTCTGAGCAACATCCTTGTGTCGGGTGCCCAATGATTTTCGAACATTCTTTTTACCCAGTTCTTCAGAGTAAAAATTTACATAGTAGTATTTGCCGCGTTTGATAAGAAATGCCATAGTAGGAGCCTTCTGAATTAAAGTTCGGTAAGCGAACTCTAAATTCAGCAGCCTTTGCGAACGGCCATCCCAAAATTGTACATAGTAGTGTACATAGTAGTTGGGAATGTAGGGGAATGAAAGTGTACACTTTCATTCCTTTGCGTTCGCTTACTTTGTGTAAGTAAGTAGGCTTTTTTTGGCTTAGAAGGGAATTGAGAGGGTTTTTACACCCTCTCAATAATTGTGGGCCCGGCAGGACTTGAACCTGCGACCAATCGATTATGAGTCGACTGCTCTAACCAACTGAGCTACGGGCCCTATTTGTATGTATCCGCAGTACAACGAAATTGTTACATGCGAGGCGCCAAAGATAAAAATCTTATTCTTCAGATTCGAATATTATTAATTCAATTTTTTAGAACGTATTG
>JAASTO010000265.1 GCA_021767245.1 Balneolaceae bacterium | reverse complement strand
ATTCTGGATGTGGCTGTGGATATCCGAAAGGATTCAACATCTTTTGGGAATTATGTGGCCATAAAACTTTCTGATGTCAGTAAACGCATGCTGTATATACCCGAGGGATTTGCGCATGGCTTTTCGGTGCTTTCTGATGAAGCCATCGTGGCCTACAAATGCTCGGATTACTACAACCGGGAAGGCGAACGCGGTATTCGCTGGGATGACCCGACCATCCGTATCAACTGGGATGTTGACCGCCCAATACTATCAGAAAAGGACCGAAAATTGCCATTACTTTCATCCGTTAACAAAGAAGACCTTTTTTAGATATGAGGATAATTGTGACCGGTGGAGCCGGATTTATAGGATCCAATTTGATCCTGAGGTTGTACGAAAAATACCCGGATTGGGAGATCTTTAATATTGATAAATTGACCTATGCTTCCGATCAATCTTACCTGAAGCCCCTGAAAGACTCAGGTAGGTATTATTTTAAAAAAGTGGATCTGGTGAACCGGAATGAATTGCATGATGTAATCAAGACGTTCAGGCCACAGGGGGTCTTTCACCTGGCGGCTGAATCACACGTGGATAATTCCATAAAGGGTCCCGAGCCGTTTATACAATCTAACATTGTGGGAACATTCAATATCCTGGAAGAATGCAGGCAGCTTTGGAAGAAGGATGAGAAAAGCTGGAAAAACAATCGGTTCCTGCACGTATCAACGGATGAAGTTTACGGGGAACTGGAAGACGACGGCTATTTCACTGAGACCACTCCATATGCCCCGAATTCTCCGTATTCAGCCTCCAAGGCAAGCAGTGATTTTATTGTTCGTTCCTATTATCAGACCTACGGAATGAATGTGGTGACGACCAATTGTTCAAATAATTATGGCCCGCATCAGCACGATGAAAAATTGATACCTGTGGTGATCAGAAACGCCATCAAACATAATGACATACCGGTGTATGGAAAGGGAGAGAATGTACGCGACTGGCTGTTTGTACATGATCATAACGACGCCCTTGATGTGGCCTTTCATAAAGGAAAAGCCGGAGAGTCCTACAATATTGGCGGCAACAATGAATGGAAGAATATAGATCTTGTGCGAACGATCTGTGACATTCTGAATGAAGAGATTGGTGAAGGTCCGGAGGGAGATTACAAAAATCTGATCACCTTTGTAGAAGATCGCCTCGGTCACGATTTCCGTTATGCCATTGATGCCTCAAAGATAAAGAATGAGCTGGGATGGGAACCGTCTCAGGATTTTAACGGAATGCTTAGGCAGACAATTTTGTGGTACGTAAACAAGTACAAAGCGAACTAAGTTGTTCTGATTATTGAATGTTTGTCTGATCCAAATATCGGCAGATAATAGTCTTAAGAATCTCGTTCCAAACGCTCTGCGTTGGAGCGCAAATGCGTAAATTTATAATTCTAAAGCTAATACAATGAGCGATAGACAATATTGGTTAATGAAATCGGAACCGGATGATTATAGTATCGATGACCTGGAAAAGGATGGTGAAACTCCCTGGACCGGTGTCCGAAACTATGGAGCCCGAAACTTCATGCGCGACGACATGAATGTGGGAGATGGGGTTCTGTTTTATCACTCCAACATCTCAACCCCGGTAATTGTGGGAACCATGGAAGTTTCGAGTGAACCGTATCCTGATCCGCTTCAGTTTGATCCAAGTTCTAAGTATTTCGATGAAAAAAGTACCGAAAGTGATCCCCGATGGCAGCTGGTGGATGTGAAATTTACTCAGAAGTTCGAAAATCCGGTTACCCGCGATGCCATGAAAGAGGAAGCTGCATTAGATAACATGGAGCTATTCAGGCTTGGTCGATACTCCATCACTCCGGTCACGGAAAGTGAATGGAAGAAGATCCACGAAATGGCCGGCGCCGACCCAAAATAGATCAATATTTAGATGCTGAGATCATTATTTGATCTCAGCATTTCTTTCTTCTCGCTAGCGTTGCAACCGAACACTGCGAGGACCTCCGGACGCTCGCAGGTTCTACAGTAGACCTTATTTCACTGAAAATCTCACTGTTTATAACAGACCTCAAGTTTTCGGAAAAGGCTATTCTTAAACAGTAGCCTTTAGCGTAAATTGTATATGGATAATAGTGCCGGAGTGAATTGATATGGAATACAGAGAAAATAAACGATTTGATAAAGCCATCAGCAGAATTGGGTTTGGTGCCTGGCAACTGGGAAACAACCTCGATTTTTCTGGCATGACTGAAGAGGAGGGTATCAAACTTGTTCGTGAAGCTGTGAATAAGGGAGTTACTTTTTTTGATACGGCTCCTAATTACGGTAACGGAATGAGTGAAAAGATCCTTGGGAATGCATTGGAAGGTCTTGATTCGGATATTTTCATTAATACCAAAACCGGTCATGATCGTACAGGAAAGATAGATTTTTCGCTGGAAAGTATAACGCAGTCTATTTACAAGAGTTTAGATGCCTTAAAACGCGAAACGCTGGATTCAGTAATTCTGCATAACCCCAACGGGGATATATTGAGGGGCGAGACAGAGCATTACTCTCGTTTGATCTCACTCAAAAAGCAGGGTGTGATTGATGGGTACGGCGTAAGTATAGACACTCCGGAAGAATTGAGGTGGGTTCTGGACAACAGTGACGTGGATGTCATAGAGATCATGTTCAACATCATTCATCAATCACCAAAGATATTATTTGATGAGGTTAGTAAAAGAGACATCCTTTTAATCGTGAAAATACCTTTTGACTCCGGATGGTTGACCGGAAAATATGATAGAAACAGTACATTCGAAGGAATCAGGTCACGCTGGTCCGAAGAAGATATCGAGTTAAGATCAGAACTCATTGACGAAATCAAAGAGATCGTGGGGCAGAATGACCTCGTACCTTTAGCATTATCATTTATCCTATCCTTTGATGCGGTTACAACGGTCATCCCTGGGATCAGAAATAAAGCACAGTTAGATTCAAATATTGATGCACTGAGTTATAAGCTTGATAAGGAAACCAAATCCCAGTTAGAAGATCTTTACAACTCAAGAATATCAAAACTTGATATACCCTGGTAAATATCTTTCCATCAGGTCGAAAGCAGTAGCACTTACAGTGACATGATGTGTCACTCATCATTCGTAT
>JAASTO010000264.1 GCA_021767245.1 Balneolaceae bacterium | reverse complement strand
TTTATTTCTTCCCTGTTGGTGGTGCTCTATTCTATCACAACCAGCGATTCCATGTTTTACCCGGTGGCTATTCTTATTTCACTCTGGGTCATTCAGCTTATTGAGAACAATTTGATCACCCCTTATGTGGTCGGCTCACAGGTCAAGATCAATCCATTGGCTGCACTGATCGCAGTTTTTGTGGGAGCTTCCATATGGGGAGTTTCGGGTATGATCCTATTCATTCCATTAGTGGGGGTACTAAAAGTTATTTTCGATGAATTCGAACACCTGAAACCCCTGGGATTATTTCTTGGAAAATATTGACCTTGAATTGCCTTTCGAACTATAAACCTATTTCATTTTTTTAGATATAAGAGTTAATCTTTCCGAACCGTTTTTTTGATCTTAATTCTGATCATTTTATCCTTTGACAGGATTTCAATCTCACTCTTTTTAGATTCTGAAACTTCCTATTAAGGCTTTCTATCTAAAAACGTAACCGCAACACAAAATCTGGAGTAGCGAGACGATCAGAAAACACTATATATAACCGGTGCCCATTCGATTTATGAATTAATGGTATATAATCCCTAATTCTATATTTTTAATTTCTTGTAATAAGCACTTCTGCCATATAATCTTTTTTCTATCACTCTGTCGATACTTAGATAAGAGCTCTGTGAGATCATTTCAACAGTAAAGTTTGATAGAGAAGCCAATTTGGGAGTAATAGGACTACAGTGTTTTAATGGATTTGATACAATCATTTACTAACGATCAAACCTTTTATTTAGAGCTCTTCTAAAATACCGTCTTATTCACAAAGTATTCACATGTAAAGCCTATAGTAATATACGAGTTGATGGAGAGGACTCCTGAAACTAAAATGAAGCGTCAGTTTTTAAATATGTGTGATCGCAGTCTATCCTATTTTTGATTGACGATTCAACCTTTATTGGAACTAATAAAAACGGATTAGCTATGAAAAAATTTATCCTTTTCTGCACCTGTTTATTCATGACCAGTGTTACCTATGCTCAGGTGGGTCATGTCATGCAAGGAGTTGGCGCTTTTAATATGTCAATGGGTGGAGCTGCAACCGGCCAACCATTAGATATATCTGGGGCTTTACATTGGAACCCTGCTGCTATTTCCAGTTTTGACCAACAGATCCTGAATGTTGATATTGGAGTGTTTTTTTCATCTCCAGAATTATACAGTACTGTGCCTGAATTTGATTCAAACGGTCAACCAACTGGTAATGTTTTCAGTGGATCAACTGAAGATGATCGTGGAATTTCTCCCATGCCGGCCATCGGTTATGTGTGGGCTTCAGAAAATAGTAATCATTCTTTTGGGTTATCAGTCTTTGGCATCAGTGGCTTTGGAGTGACTTTTCCAGAGAATATGTCTAATCCGGTTAATATGCCTCAAAGTATGGGTGGATTTGGACACATTGAATCAGATTATATACTACTACAAACAGGCATCACCTACGCTTACCAGCTTTCAGATAAGTTTTCTGTAGGTATTGAACCCACCTTTAATATATCCTCGCTTGAATTAGCTCCTAACCCTACTGCAAACCCAACTTCAGCGGGATATCCCTCTACAAACAAGGCTACAGCAACCGGATATGGCGCACAAGTAGGATTGTTCTTTGACTCAGGTTCGGGGTTCAAGTCAGGTATTGCTTATAAAACGGCTGTTTATTTCAATGACTTTGAATTTGAAAATACCTATCTGGACGGCTCCACTTCAACCAATTCCTTTAATATGGATTATCCTTCCATATTTTCAGTTGGGGTTGGGTATTCAGCAGATGTACTTGATCTCGCATTGGATTACCGGTTTATAAATTATGAAAATACAGATGGTTTTTCTGAATCAGGCTGGACCAGTACCGCATCTGTAGCCGGTTTTGGATGGAAGAACATCTCAGTAATTTCTGCCGGTGTACAATACAAAAGCATTGATAATCTGCCTTTAAGACTTGGTTACACATATTCATCCAATCCTATTGATGAAGATTTAGCTTTTTTCAATTTCCCAGCCACTGCTGTTATTGCCAATGCTTTCCAAATTGGTGCCGGTTATAATGTCAGTGAGAAATTTACTATTGATATAATGTATCATCGTGGCTTTAGTGCAGGAAAAACAAGTGGACCGGTTTTAAATCCACAATTTGTCCAACAAAATCCACCTTATGGTGCTATTCCTGGAAGCGAAGTAAGCTACGATATGTCAACTGATTTATTAATAGTTGGAGTCAAATATCTATTTAACAGCAAATAAACCCTGTCTTGCTATTTCAAAGGCATCTTAGTTTTTCTAAGATGCCTTTTTTATTGAATAAACCTCCTAAATTCGTTGGATATTGAATCTCTCTTTCTCCTATTTTAGCTTTCGTTATTAGCAATCAATATAGTTTCCTTACGTGACCTTAGACCTGTTTGAGCCAGCTGCCGTTACCCAGAAAGAAAGGGTGAATAATGCCATGGGGGAGGAACTGCCCCCTCACGAACCCGGTGTTTATACCATGTACGACCGTCATGATCAGGTGATGTATGTTGGAAAGGCTAAAGACCTTCAGCAGCGGATCACTTCTTATCGCTACACCAAGTCGAAAAAGTTACAACGGATGATCGCTCATCTTGAACGGGTATCTTACGAGGTCTGTAACACCGAAACGGATGCTATTCTGCTTGAGAACCTGCTCATCCGTTCACTCCGGCCACCATTCAATCATGCCAACAAAAAACCCGAAACTTACTACTACATCTCCACGGCACGCAGGGGGTATAACCGCGAGTTCCGGCTTTCCATGCGGGTTTTGGATGACTACCCAAATATATATGGGTGTTTTAAAGGTCACCTGAAAACACGAAAAGGTCTCGGCGCTATGCTGAAACTCTTGTATGTGATGAATCGACCCATCCGCAGTGCCACCTACTTGCCAAGTCAGCTTCTGAACAGGATCACACCTCAGAAATTTCAGATCCGATTAGATACACAAACCGGTGTATTGGTGGATCAATTCTTGAAAGGGAGTTCCGGCTTACTGGTTGATGAACTGGAAGAACAGGTGATGGGGATTCGATTCAAAGATCGGTTCACCGAAAATTATTTTGATAACGAGCTTGAACAGCTTCGTATGTTTTTTACCCTGGGGCCAAACCGTAATTATCGACTGCAGAAAGAGCTTGGGCTGGATTCGGT
>JAASTO010000263.1 GCA_021767245.1 Balneolaceae bacterium | reverse complement strand
TGGTTCGATTTAATGTTTTCAGAGTGATCCAGGTCGGCTATCGTTCTTGAGACTTTGAGAATACGATCATAGGCACGGGCAGACAGGCCGAGCGTGGTGATCGCTTTTTTGAGGATCTTTGATCCGGCATCATCCAGTTTGCACATTTTGCGAACCATGCGCGTACTCATTTGGGCATTACTGTACACTCCCTTCACTCCCATAAAACGCTTCGACTGTATATCGCGAGCCTTGATCACCCGCTCCCGAATATCGTTGGAAGATTCACCTTTAGCCTTACCTGATAATTCCTCATAACTCACTTTATGAACCTCGATATGAAGATCTATCCGATCCAGAAGCGGGCCGCTGATCTTACTTAAATACCGCTGCATTTGTTGAGAGGTGGTGCCACCCATATCATTGGGGTCATACCAATCACCGGAGGGTGAAGGATTCATGGACGCTACCAGCATCACGCGACTCGGGTAGGTCACACTCATCCGTGCCCGGGATATAGAAACAAAACCATCCTCTAACGGTTGCCGCATCACTTCCAAAGCACTCCGCTTGAACTCCGGCAATTCATCCAAAAATAATACCCCGTTATGGGCCATCGAAATCTCACCTGGCATAGGCATGCTCCCTCCCCCAACCAAAGCCACATCAGACACCGTATGGTGTGGCGACCGAAACTGCCGGTCAGTGATCAACGCTTTTCCCGATTCCAAAATACCTGAAACGGAATGGATCTTGGTTGTTTCGAGGGCTTCGTCCAAAGTTAGTGGCGGTAAAATCGTTGGGATACGCCGGGCCATCATGGTTTTTCCTGAGCCGGGAGGTCCCACCATCACTACATTATGTGAGCCTGCCGCAGCAATCTCCAAGGCCCGTTTAACATTTTCCTGTCCGCGCACATCACTGAAATCCAGTGGATTGTGTTTTCCGTTCTGATGAAAATACTCCTGAACATTACTTCTGAGCGGATCCATACTACCCTTGTTTTCAAGCCAGTCCTTTACCTGATTTAAATGTTCAAACGGAAACACCTCGATCCCCTCAACTACGGCAGCTTCTCCCCCATTTTCTTTAGGTACTACCAGATATTTAAACCCTTTTTTAGCGGCTTCAACAGCAACCGGCAATACCCCTTTAACCGGACGGATCTTACCATCCAGGGCCAGTTCTCCAAGCATAACCGTATCATCCAGTTTATTGGTATGAAGCTGACCTGACATATTCAGGATACCCACTGCGATCGGCAGATCGAATCCATTGCCTTCCTTGGGCAGGTCGGCCGGGGCCAGGTTTACGGTGATCCTTCCCAATGGATAGTAAGAACCGGTGTTTCGAATGGCAGCCTCAACCCGGTCTCGTGATTCCTTAACCGCCCGATCGGGTAATCCAACCAAGAAATAGGCAACCATTCCGTTGGTATGATGGGTTTCTACGTCAATGATCTTTGCATCTACACCGACGGTGGATGCACAATAAACTCTTGAAAGCATGTTTTGTACCTGAATCTTTTTTATTCTCTTTACGTAGTTAGAGCGGTGAGAAAGCAAACCCTTACAAAAAATTTTCATAAATCATACATATCATGAAAAAAGAAGAAGCTAAAGACAAGGCAAAAACGATCTATCAGGAGATACAGGGCGGTGTTAATGAAGTGATCAGTCAGATCCGAAAAATGATCAAAGAAGGAAGTGCCCGTAAGCTTATCATCAAGAACAAAGAAGGAGAGATCAAGTTTCAAACGAACCTGACAATGGGTGTGGGCGGTGTGACCCTGGCAGCAACTATGGCTCCGGTTATTTCAGCGATCGGTATGTTTGCGATGTTCATCAACGATTATCAGATCATCGTGGAGAGGGAAGTCACCGACGAAGACGAATATTCAGTCGATGCTGAATTCATTGATATTAAAGATGAGGATGAGGAGGAATCTGAAGAAGAGAAAAAAGATAAATCAAAAACTAAGTCTGAGTCAGATCCCCAAAAACAAGAAGAAAAAGACGAAAAAACGGTAGGTAAGAAAAATAGTGATTAGTACATAAGGGAATAAGGACATTAAAGACCTTATTCCCTTACTAATGCATACTTACTTCCAGTGTGACTCGGCAATAGCTTCTCTGCTTTCCAGCTCTCCGAGGTAGCGTTCAGCATCCAAAGCCGCCTTACATCCGGTTCCTGCAGCTGTAATAGCCTGTCGGTACACGGCATCCATGGCGTCCCCGCAGGCAAATAATCCCGGCTGATCGGTTTCCGTGGACTGACCTTTGGTCTGAATATATCCCACATCATCCATTTCAACCACGCCTTTGAAGAGATCAGTATTAGGTTTGTGCCCAATGGCTACAAAAATACCGGTTACATCATCAAGGATAGTAACTTCATCCGTATTCCGATTTTTGACTTTGGCTCCTTCTACAACATTATCACCCAGGACCTCAACCAGCTCACTGTCCCACATGAATTCGATCTTATCGTTGTTGAAGGCACGCTGCTGCATGGCTTTTGAGGCACGCAATTCATCACGGCGATGCACAACGGTAACCTTGCTGGCAAACTTGGTCAGAAATGTAGCTTCTTCCATTGCAGTATCTCCACCTCCGATCACAAGAACATGCTGATCCCGGAAAAAGGCACCGTCACAGGTTGCACAAGCAGACACACCTTTACCGCGAAGCTTTTGTTCACTTGGCAGGTGCAACCATTTCGCCGATGCTCCGGTAGAAGCGATCACAGTGTGGGCAAAGATCTCCACATTATCATCAATAGTCAGGATATATGGCTTTTGGCTGAAATCAATATTCGTCACCATTCCGTAACGGCAATCGGCTCCAAACCGAGTGGCTTGCTCACGGAAATCCTGCATCATCTTTGGACCCATTACCCCCTCAGGATAACCGGGAAAGTTCTCGACATCAGTAGTGGTCATAAGTTGTCCACCGGGCTCCGGTCCCTCAAATACGATCGGTTCCAGGTCGGCACGAGCTGCATAAAGTGCCGCTGTTAATCCGGCCGGACCACTTCCAACGATTACAACTTTGAATGTTTTTCCTGCAATATCTTCCATAATAATTTCCTTATTTAATTCAGCTTTAATTATAAGGTTTAATAAGCAAAATAGCCCCTCAAATTATCCTATCTAAATCATAGACTTTGCTTATTCCGGGTTCATTGATTCTTCATTTACTCTATAAAGAATCAAGTTTATAGAAACTAC
>JAASTO010000262.1 GCA_021767245.1 Balneolaceae bacterium | reverse complement strand
TTTATCTTTGTAGTTTCAAAGAAACCTATAAAGTTACCTGCACGCCTAAATGAGCATTTCCTTCATTAGAGAGCAATTAAAAAAGTCGGATGTTTTCCGAAATGTCCACGAGAGAATAGAGTCAGATTCATCTCTTACCTTAAAGAAAAGTATCGGTGCCTTAAACAGTTTTTTGATCGATGCTTTGCATTCTCATTACAAGAATATTGTGGTTTTATCCGAATCTGATGAAGGTGCCCGATTCCTGTTTGCAGATCTCAGTGCTATTTCTCCGGATAAAAAGATCATTTTATTCCCCTCCACCAATAACAAACCCTACGATAGTCAGCAGTTAAGGGATACCGCACTACTGGTACAGCGATCCGAGGCTTTACAGGAAGTCACGGATCACCCTAAAAAGATCGTGATCACTTCTTCAGAAGCGATATTTGAAAAAGTAGCGCCTCCCTCCGCTTTAGATGAAGTCAGTATCCGTCTCATAAAAGGAGATGAGATCGATCCGGAAAAATTACGGGAGCAATTAGTTGAACAGGGTTACAATCCTGTTAAATTTGTGGATGAACCGGGGGAATTTGCTGTACGCGGGGGCATCATTGATGTATTTCCTTTTTCCGGTGAGTACCCCCTTCGTCTGGAATTTTTCGGAGATGAACTGGATACGATCCGGGAATTTGATGCAGACTCCCAACGATCCATCGCTTTCTTGAATGAAGCGCGCATTATACCCGATCTCAGTAACCTTCCTGAAAAGACGAAAGCTGACTTCCTTTCCTATTTTGGAGATGAAACACTTTTGATCACATCAGAGAAACAGTTCATCCTATCAAAAATTAATGATCTTTACACTAAGGCTGAAGAAGCCTATGAAGACCATCAGAACAGTGAAAACTTAGACCTGCCCGAAGAACTGTTTATGTCATCCGATCTGTTCAAGCAGGAACTCGACCGGTTCAACCAAACACTTTATGTAGCAGACGTTAATGCCTCAGACCGAGATCCAAATACGCTGACACTTGAAGCTAAACCACAGCCCGATTTTCATGGTAATTTCAAGCTGCTTCGGGAGGAGATCACTAAAAATTCAGATAAAGGATTGATCACGATTATACTTTGCGATAACGATGGCCAGCGAGATCGGTTTGAAGAACTTTTAGGGGAAGCTACGGATAGTTTTAACTACCTCCTATCTGTGGAGACTTTGCACGAGGGTTTTATTTATCCACCGGCCGGTATCGCTGCTTTTACCGATCACCAGATCTTTAACCGGTACCACCGTCCAAAAACAAAGCGAAGAAAATTTCATGGCGGCATCTCTTTTAAAGAACTAAAGGATCTCAGTGTGGGTGATTTTGTCGTTCATGTAGACTACGGGATCGGCAAATTTCTTGGGTTCAAAAAGATCCACGTTAAAAATACAGAACAGGAAGTTGTTGTTCTGCAGTATAAAGATGACTCAACGCTCTATGTAAACGTAACCAGCCTGCATAAACTGCAGAAGTATTCCGGTAAGGAAGGAACCGCGCCAAGGATCACAAAACTGGGTTCCGGAGCCTGGGCCCGAAAAAAGGCTCAAACCAAAAAGAAAGTTAAGGACATCGCCCGAGAATTGATCCAGCTCTACGCTAAACGTAAGGCGCAGAAAGCCTACGATTTTTCGCCGGATAACGAATGGCAGGTTGAACTGGAAGCCAATTTTGAATATGAGGAAACCCCGGATCAATATGATGCTATTCAGTCTGTAAAAACGGATATGGAAAGTGAGCACCCCATGGACCGGCTGGTTTGCGGTGATGTCGGGTTTGGAAAGACCGAAGTGGCAGTTCGTGCGGCTTTTAAGGCTGTGTTAGACCACAAGCAGGTAGCGGTCCTCGTCCCCACTACCATTTTGGCTGAACAGCATACCAAGACCTTTAAGAAACGAATGGAAAAATTCCCGGTTCGTGTCGAATCGATTTCAAGATTCAGAACATCCAAAGAACAGAAAAAGGTGATCAACGATCTTGAGGATGGTGAAGTTGATATTCTGATCGGAACCCACCGCCTGCTTTCCAAAGATGTGAAATTCAAGGATCTTGGGCTTATCATCATAGATGAAGAACAACGTTTCGGTGTTTCAGCAAAAGAGAAACTGAAAAAATTCAGGGCCACTGTAGATGTTCTCACCTTAACCGCTACCCCTATCCCAAGAACGCTTCAGTTCTCACTGATGGGTGCGCGTGACCTCAGCGTCATAAATACCCCTCCCCCCAACCGGCAACCGGTTTATACGGAAATTCACAGTTTTGATGAGGAACTGATACGCGATGCCATTCTTCAGGAAGTGTCGAGAGGTGGACAAGTGTTTTTTATCCATAACCGTGTTAAGAACATTGAAGAGATCGCGGAGATGGTACGCCGTTTGGTGCCGGATATCCGGGTCCGATTTGGGCATGGTCAGATGAGCGGCTCACAGCTGGAAAAGATCATAAATGATTTCTATCAGCATAAATTTGATGTGTTAGTCTCTACCAACATTGTTGAGAACGGCATCGATATTGCCAATGCAAACACCATCATCATTAATCACGCAAACCACTTTGGACTGGCTGAATTGCATCAGTTGCGTGGTCGTGTAGGGCGTTCGAACCGAAAGGCGTTCTGTTACCTATTCACAAATCCGATTAAAACACTCACTCCTGAAGCCCGAAAACGTCTCCTGGCCTTGGAGGAATTCTCCGATCTTGGATCCGGATTCAACATTGCCATGCGTGATCTTGATATTCGTGGTGCGGGTGATATCTTAGGTGCGGAACAGAGTGGTTTTATAAACGATATTGGTTTCGATCTTTATACCAAAATCCTTAATGATGCGGTAAATGAACTCAAGCGTACCGAATTCAGCGATATGTTTGAAAATGTTGATATTGAGATCGAACGACCTGAAACCACAGTAGAATTTAATGAAACGGCATTGCTTCCTCAGGAATATGTATCTGACAATGTGGAACGCTTAAATCTGTACAGGAAACTGTCTGAAGCCGATAAACCTGAGCAGATTAACGAATGGTATGAAGAGGTTAAAGACCGATTTGGTCCGGTACCTAAAGAAACAGAATATCTGGTACTTGCCAGCAAGATCAAGTTATTTGCCTCACTGAATTTCTTCACCAAAGTTACCATCCGTGCCGATAGAATGTGGTTAGTTTGCCCTAAACAAGACTCTGAAGCCGGAAAAACTTT
>JAASTO010000261.1 GCA_021767245.1 Balneolaceae bacterium | reverse complement strand
AACTGACCAAAATGATCACGGGTTTCCTGGTCCGGGTCTTCTTTAAGGAATTCTCCCAAATGCCGTCCTTCCAGATAGGTCATACATAGTACTTTATCGGTCGAAAACTCTTCGATCCACTCCGGCATTACAATGTTCAATCCACCAAATCGCTCACGAAAGAGGTCAATTTGCTTTCCCTCCTTTTTATAGTCGGTTTCATCCAACAAAGTAGCTTTAACTTCATCAAAATACGGGTCGATGTTGGCACCTCTCTTAACGATACGTTTAACCAGGATCTTGGCAAGGGCCAGATCCGAATCGATGGTCTCCCGCACATTGGGATATTGAATTTTGATAGCCACTTTTCGCCCGTCCTTCAACTCTGCTTTATGCACCTGACCAATGGATGCGGCTGCAAAGGCCTCTGATTCAAAATGCTTAAAGATCTGCTCCGGATAGCCGCCCAATTCTCTCTTTATAATAGATCGAACCAGTGCTTTATTTATAGGTGGAACCGAATACTGAGCCTGGGTCATTACCTCGGCAAATTCTTCAGGCAGAAACCCCTGATCCATACTCATGCCCTGAGCGATCTTCAGTGCGGTTCCCCGAAGGTTGGTGAATTCCTTAAAGACCTCTTTGGCATTTTCGGTGTGGAAGTCATTGTCTGAATTATAATTGGGTTGTCCGGTCTTCTTTTTCAGATATCGTTTTGCGTAGTTGGTTCCAACCTTGATACCTGTTTTGGCGATTCGACTGCCGCGCTCAAATTTTGATGAAGGAAAATCTTTACTCATTATCTTCGGATTCCTCGTTTTGGTTATCATTCTCTTCTTCGTCTTCGATCTCGATTTCAACTTCATCATAAGGTTCATCTTCAAACCAACTTGAAACCCAGTCGTTGAAATCTTCCACTTGTTTATTGAATCCGAAAGCACTCAGAGAATATTTGGCCAGATCAAATCCTTTATCCACGATCCTTGAGTAAACAAGCTCTTCGATGAATCCGGTAATCTTATCTGTGAGGGCAAAGGTGCGTTCATGGTCATCACTCTCATCTTCCAGCCAGAATTTGACCAGATATAGATATTGAGTTTTCAGTGAGCTATAGAAGATATTGCCCATAAAAAATCCGGCGCTGGTAGCGATGTTACCATCAGATGTAAAGAACTCCCTGAAGAGGGATTTGACCTCTTCCTGGAAATCATTTTTTGAGGAACAGTTCCATTCATATTTCTCAAAGGTATCTTCCACAAATTCACGACGCTCACCCATCATATCAAATAGGGTGAATACAAAACTGGAAAGTTTTTCACTAATGGTGTAGGTATCGAAGTCGTCGATCTCGCTGATCATTGCCCGGTAGCGTATCACCAATGATGGGTAATAGAATTTCAGGATCGCCTTTTTATTTGGAAAGAGGGAGTAGATCTCTGAAGCTGTTTTTCCGGTTTGTTTGGTGAGATTAGAGATCGTAAACCTGTCTTCTATATATAGGTCTATTGCGGCTTCAGTCAGCTCGATCTTGGTATTTAATTTCTGTGTATCCATGGTCTTCATTTATTTCAGTAGTAAAACGAATGCGGAAAGCTTTCAGTTCGTTGCTACGATAGAAATTGAAAATTTGTTTTGATTGGTTACTTTTGGGCGACTTATAAAATCATCTGATGTATGACGGAATCTAAAGATCAACAGCACAAGCGGGACGCACTCTTTTTATTTCTTTCCGGGATATTCCTGACAGCCCTGGTGTTGGGGAATGTGATCGGCACTACAAAGTTTGTGACTTTATTCAGTATGGAGCTGCCCAATTGGCTGCGATCCATCACCCCATCTATTGTTCGGGATGAATCTATATATACGATGAGTGTACCGGTAGGCGTGCTGGCCTATCCTTTTACTTTTTTAGCCACGGACCTGATCTCAGAATTATTTGGTCGAAAGAAAGCACAACTTGTAGTATGGGTTGGTTTCTTTATGAACTTCTTTATGCTATTCTTAATGTCGGTAGGCCATTGGTTTCCGAATACCGGAGGAGTAAGTGGGGGGATACAATTATTTGAAGGTGTGTATGAATTCATGGTAGGGAATACCATTGCCAGCATGATCGCCTACCTGACCGCCCAAACTGTGGACGTTCGTCTGTTCCACTTCTGGAAGAACCTGACCGGAGGAAAGCATTTGTGGCTTAGGAATAATGCCTCAACGATGTTTAGTCAACTGGTAGATTCTACTGCTATTCTTTCCATCTTATACTTGGCAGGAAATCTCGGTGACAATGTGAATTCTGTAGCTACACTTATTATTCTCATCGTTAATTCGTACTTGTTCAAGTTCTTCTTTGCTCTGTTTGATACCCCGCTCTTCTATTTAGGGGTGAGGTTCTTAAAGCATTACGATGAAGACCCCATTGGGAATAGTTTGTATGAAAGGAATTAAGTTTTAATTTAAATTACCTGAGATAAACAGCGTTCATTCATAAATTGAATTAAGCGAACGAAAAGTACATACTGAATATAATCCATTCCATAGCATCGGGCGAGGCAAAGAAGCTGAGAATCTACATATCTGTATTGATATGTACTAATGTTCCACTGATCTGGTCATTCTCGGTGTTAAAGGATCGGTATGATCAGAACCGTTGATTTTCCATCGGGGTTGTTAGATTGGTTTGCAGTGTTAGGATTTGGAATATTTTTATTGATGTTTCTTTTCGCGGTAATTTCATTTACAGTGAAAAAGACAGTTGATCCGGAGAAAGCGGAATAATCTGAATTTCTTTGCGAAATGAGAGCGTGAACCGTGAGCTCCGAATCTGATTTTTGTAGTCAAAATTTTGGATCTCGCTCATCACCATCATTCCAAAATCAGATTTAAGCTCCATATTAAATTCACTTTTTGGAAGTTCGGTCTTTTAATTGGCTGGAAGGTTTGTTAGACAGTTTGGTAAAGGCCTCTTAGTGAGCTCATAATAGGATTATGAGCAGCACAGAAGATTTAACAAAAAAAGTGAAATTAATTTCAAAAAATACTTGCGGTGAATAGGGTATAGCCCCTATCTTTGTAATCCTTTCAAGGAAACGAAAATCGCTGACCAAACAGATGTTTAGTCGGCATTTTTTTTCGCTGAAAGGTTTGTTCTTAGACATAATGAAGTATAGATCAGATTGTTTGTGCGAGCGAGAGCTTGTTCAATTCTTTGATGCATTAATTTGCATAGAAAATGACCAAGAGCGTAGGGTCAGCTCACAGAGTATATATTAGATATTTACAATGGAGAGTTT
>JAASTO010000260.1 GCA_021767245.1 Balneolaceae bacterium | reverse complement strand
CATCTCAGAGCCATAGCTACAGAACACGCAACAATCTCCTGAAATTGGTTTTATGAATTGACCACACGATGGGCAATTCCAAAAATACTGGCAAGAATCTTCCGGCATCCTTTCAATTGCATTGAAATTGCATGATGGGCAGGTAAGTTCAGAAGTTAGTTTCATATGCTATCTATATTCAGGGTTTTCAAAATTCCATCGTGTACCAGCGTCCCATTCTTCTCTGGAATTTCCATATTCAGGGTAGCCCTGTTGTTTTTTTAGAAGAAGTGCTAAATGCATGAGGTTATAGGTCATGAATGTGGTGTTTCTTTGAGTAAACTCGTTATCAAATCCAACAGGTCCTTCTGCTGATTGATCTCCAAAACTCAGTCCAGGACCGGCCTCCCCTATCCAACCGGCATCTGCCTGAGGGGGGATACTGTAACCTACATGCTGTAAGGCATATAGTATACTCATTGCACAGTGCTTGATTCCATCTTCATTACCTGTAACAAGACAACCGCCAGCCTTACCGTAAAAAATATACTGACCTTTATCATTCTGAAGCCCACTCATTGAATAAAGTCTTTCAATAAGCTTGGTAGCAATGGATGATTTTTCACCTAACCATATAGGAGTCCCAACTATCAGAATGTCAGAGTCATATACTTTTTTCCATATTTCAGGCCATTCATCTACTTCGAATCCATGTTCAGTCATATCCGGATAAACACCATAGGCTACGTCATGATCAACCAATCGTATGCATTCTGCTTCAACACCTTCCTTCTTCATGATATCTATGGATATGTCAATTAACGTACGAGTGTGACTTTTCTGAGGGGATGGTTTAAGTGAACAATTAATAAATAGTGCTTTTAAAGCTGAAAAATCTATATCTGTTGATGGCATGTTTTACCTTTAATTGTGTGATTAATTACCTGATTAGAGTACAACATTTCAAAAAGTTATTACCTGATAACCATCGACTATAAATGAACGTAAACTTGGATGGTCATCATAATCATCAAGTAGATTTACATTCGTCTTTCGAACTTCATTGATAACCCCGAAAGCTTTCGAGCAAAATTTACAAGCTCCATGAATACTTCCTTCTACAGCTTTATATAGAGGATTAGCATCGTGATCTTCGTTATCAAGTTCAGGTACCCATGTAGTCCCAGCCCCATCAAATACGATCTTGACCTCATCATTATGATCCTGAAGTTCTTTTGCAAATTCGAGGGCATTAACAACTCTTCCCAATGCTTCATGTGTTCCAACTTCGCTTAAAACAACTATTGCAACTTTAATGCTCATGATTTGATCTCTTTGGTTTAGGTTAAATGTAAATGGGTTATTCGTATGTATTTCCTTAAAACATACTATGGCTTGTATGAATAGTCATCCAAAGTTTTATTTAGATAGGCTTCAGAATGTATAAAGTTCAACAACTTTATCATTTCATTTTCATCTGAGTACCCAACAAAATTTCCAATTATATCCTCATTTTCATCCAAAAAAAGGATAGTGGGTGTTCCGTAAATACCAACACGTTTGCTGAATTCTTTTTTTGAAACCTCATATCCCTTGACTTTTATCATCTCATCGGATTCTATATCCATTCTAACCGGAATAAAATGAGTATTGAGTAAAGCTATTACCTCCTTATCAGTAAAGACCTCACGGTGCATTCTCTTACAAACCGTACACCAGTCTGCTTCAAGAAAAAGCATCGTTTTCTTTTGATCCATTGCTGAAACTTCTGTGACAGCCGCATAGGATTTCCAACTTATTTCAGTTTCTTTTTTTTCTTGTGCTTTCACTTCAAAAACAAATACCATGAAAATTAATTGAAATGATATCAGAGCTATTGCACTTATTGTTTTCATAAGTATTTTGTATTCAATTATTATCAGGAACACCCAAGTTAAAACCTGACTTGAGTTTATTTAAACTGAAGAAAATAGATGCATTGATAATGTAGCTGGTTGTAGGTTGAGTGCCATTAACATCTCTATAAAGTGGTACTTCACCGGCTACCTGAACTGAAAGCCTATCTGATACTGGATATGTTGCCCCTAACTCAAAATTCAACCACTTGCCGCCGGTACTGGGCATTTCAAAACTGTTTCTAAGATCCTCCCCGGCTGTTCTATACTTCAATTTCAACCCATATGAAAAATTACTAAATGCCGGTCCCTGCATCCCAATAATTGAAGTTAATTCATCACCAAACTCATAGTTATCATTATTACCAAATCTTTCTGCTGAAGAATTCATCTTATACGAATTCATTGTAAAAAAATGAATATTCTGGGATCTTAATGTATAGGAAAAGAGCATCCATCCAATTCCATCCCAAGAACCCGTTCCAGGTTGCATGTCTGCATTCAATGACAATCCATTCGATTGAAGTGTATTTGAACCCAGTGGTACTTTACCTCCTCCTCCAAGTACGAGCTGATAGGGTTTCCATAGGGTTTGCCGGATCAAGCTATACTTTATCAATATTACAGCATCCCCAATACCGGAAGTCTGTATGGTTTGAGCCCCTGCCTGTGTTTGTAAACCTGTTATGCGTTCTTTTCTCACATATGTAAAAGCCCCGGTTAGAGAAACACGCTCCGTTAATCCATAATTTACTTCAAGTAAACTTGTAACTGTGGTTCGTTCAGAAGTGCGATTATTAAGTTCATCAGAACCTGAATACAACTTATCGATGTTGTTGTAATTTCCGGTTAAACCAATTACTAAATTACCTTTTTCAGGAATACCATGTGATTGTGCACTTATTAAGGGAGCGCCTGCACAACTGCACGTTTGTGCATAAACAGAGGAAGTCGCTGTAATTATTATAGTCCCCAAAAATCCGGCAAGAAATAATGCAAGAAAATTCGAAGTTATCCTTTTAAGTTCAGTCAGTTTTAGCATATACAAATCCCTTGATATATTTAAGATCATCATCCAAGATCTGTTCAAATGATAGACGCAATGCCAAACGTTTTTCTTACCTAAAGCTTATTAAGCTATTTTTTAGTAAGAAACTGTATACAGAATTTTGATCCAGAGTCAGTCCACGTAGTTACATCACTAAAGTATGGTTCGGTCATTTCTCTAAAAGATTCTAGTGAGTATTTATGAGAATTTTCAGTGTGAATAGTTTCCCCTTCTTCAAAAAAGAACTCTCTTCCGGCAACCGTTACTCTCTGGTTATTGGTACTAACCAAATGCATTTCAATGCGTTTTTCTGTTTCATTAAAAAGTACCCGGTGTTCAAATCGATCAATGTTAAAATCAGCATTAAGTTCT
>JAASTO010000259.1 GCA_021767245.1 Balneolaceae bacterium | reverse complement strand
CCTTATATTTAAAGATTATTTATCGAAATATAATAATCAGAATCTCTATTACATTGCAGGGCGATCAAGATACGAATCTGCCACCTGCTTTTAAATTTTTATGAAAGAATTAAGAATCGCCCTTTTTACCGGAAATTATAATCATATCAAAGATGGCGTTTCCCTTACACTAAACAGGTTGGTCAAGTTTTTGGAAGATCAGGGTATTCCGGTGTTGGTATTTGGCCCAACCATTGATGAACCGGACCTGGAACACAACGGTACGCTGATTCCCTTGCCCTCTGTAAGAATGCCCGTATCCGGAAGAGGAGAATACCGGGCAACTCTCGGACTGTCCCGTAAAGCAAAAAAAGCACTTAAGGAATTCGATCCCACATTGGTTCACATAGCCACCCCTGATGTTGGCGGGTTGAAAGCTAAAAAATGGGCGAAAAAGCATAATGTTCCCATTGTCGGTTCATACCATACCCACTTTACCAGTTACCTGAAATATTATGGGTTGAACCTGATAGAGAGCGTAGCATGGAAATATTTGAGTTGGTTCTACAATGCCTGCACCCATGTGTATGTTCCGTCACAATCTATGATCGATGAGCTCATACCTCATGGTTTTAAAAGTGAGATGAAGATATGGGCAAGAGGGGTTAATACAGACCTTTTTTCACCCGTTAAAAGGAGCGAAAGCTGGAGAAAAGATCAAGGCTTTAAAGAAGATGATATCGTTGTCACATTTGTGTCTCGCCTGGTTTGGGAAAAAGAACTGGATACCTTCCGTCATAGTGTTCAAAAACTCTCTGAAGAGAACGCTCACATAAAAGCCATGGTGGTGGGAGATGGTCCGGCCAAAGCCGAATTACAGGAGTTAATGCCTGAAGCGGTTTACACCGGTTTTTTAAATGGAGAGGATCTGGCCACGGCCTATGCAAGCAGTGATGTATTCATGTTTCCATCTCATACCGAAACTTTTGGTAATGTCACCCTCGAAGCCATGAGCTGTGGCTTGCCATGCCTTGTTGCCAATGCCACGGGCAGCCGTTCTTTGGTTGAACATGGGGTAAATGGCTTTTTGGCAGAACCTCAGGATAAAAATGATTTTACGGAAAAGCTTAAAAAGATAATTGAAAGTAAAAGCTTGAGAAAAGAGATGGGAGAGCGCTCCAGGGCGAAAGCCTTGAGTTACGAGTGGGACGAAATCAACGAACAGTTGGTTCAGAACTATCGGGAAGCATTGAATACAGCCATCAAACAGAATAATAATTAAGGGATCTCCATTATATGAAGATCATTGACGTTGCAGAGTTTTATACGGATCAGGGTGGAGGTGTTAAAACCTACATCAATCAAAAATTGAAATTTGGGTCTCAGATGGGCCACGAGATCGTTATTGTTGCCCCCGGCGAGGACTGGGGGGAAGAGGAACGCGATGGCGGGAGAGTCATTTGGGTAAAAGGCCCGCGTTTACCGGTCGATTGGCGATACTATATTCTATGGAGAGAAAAAGCCGTACATGAGATCCTGGATCGGGAAAAACCGGATGTAGTGGAAGGTTCGTCTCCGTGGACGGGTGGCTGGTTTGCCGGCAGGTGGAAAGGTGACGCGGTCAAGACCTTTATCTTTCATCAGGATCCGATCGCGGCTTACCCACAAACCTTTTTTGGGCACTCCGTTGGTTTCAGGAATATTGATAAGATGTTTGGGTTCTACTGGAAGTATTTACAGAATCTGAGTAACCGGTTCGATGCTACAATTGTAAGTGGTAGCTGGCTGGCAGAACGGATAGGTGAACACGGGGTGAAAAATCCGATCGCTGTCCCGTTCGGGATCGATAAGGATTTCTTTTCACCGAAACGAAGAGATGAGAAGCTTCGGTCCAAATTGTTAGCTGATTTTGGGCTTCCTGAAGATGCTAAGCTCATGATAGCGATAAGCCGTCATCATCCTGAAAAGAGATTAGGGACCATTATTGATGGATTTATCAAGGCCTCAGAAGAAACACCCATGGGGTTGATGATATTCGGAGACGGGCCTATCAGAAAATATGTGGAATCGAAGGCCGGTAAATCGGATCTGGTCAAATTGATGGGATTTACGGAGAACAGAGATGAACTCGCCAATATCCTGGCCTCGTCAGATTATTTTGTTCATGGTTCTGCCGCTGAGACTTACGGTATTGTGGTAGCGGAAGCCGTTTGCAGTGGACTCCCTGTATTGGTACCCGAGATCGGTGGAGCTGCAGAGATCGCAAATCCCGAACTTGGGGAAACCTACAGACCCGGGGACAGTGAGTCCTTTACTAAGGGACTTCTGAATCTGGTAAGTCGGGATCGAAGTGATCTGGTGAAAGCCACTATAAAAGCTGCTGAAAACGACATCGTTACCATGGAAGAACATTTTAAAATGTTGTTTGAAACATACGAGGATTTGTTAGCTAAGAAGGGCTGAGGGTCATCTAAGAAAATTGCTCATCTGAGTACAGATTTACATGTAATTCAGAAGCATTCTTATAAATTTGTTATCTTTGCTCAGATAATTACTTTTTGTATCAGCAGTCGGTATTTCTAACGTCTTTAATAATAACTTTTTAAGATTAAGATACCGGCTATATTTTGATGTTTATTTAGAATCTTTTTTAAGGAAATCACCTAATGGCCGATAAGAAAACAAGCGCCAAGAATTCAGACATTTTTTCAAAGGCTTATAATTTTAGAAAAGCCGATGAGGTAAAAGAAGCAGGATTGTTTCCATACTTCAAACCCCTGGAAGCTACTGACGGAACCATTGTAGAAATTGAAGGTCACCGTGTGATCATGGCCGGTTCCAATAATTACCTTGGCCTCACCAACGACCCACGTACGATAAAAGCAGCTCAGGATGCATTGACCAAATATGGCACCGGCTGTACCGGTTCAAGATACCTGAATGGAACACTTGACAGTCACTTGGAACTGGAGGAGAAACTTGCTGAATTCATGGGTAAGGAAGCCTGTGTCTTGTTCAGTACAGGATATCAAACCAATGAGGGATCGATACAAACCATTGCAGGCCGTAACGATATTATTTTCTCTGATAAGGATAACCATGCCTGTATCGTAGTTGGCACCCTGGTTTCGAATGCGAAGACCGTTCGGTATCAACACAATGATATGGATCAGCTCGAGAAGCTTTTACAGCGGGCCGATTCTGATTCAGGTCAGATTATTATTACTGATGGTGTGTTTTCCATGTCAGGTACACTTGCGAATGTTCCAAAGTTGGTAGAACTTGCTCAAAAATACAGCGCAAGGCTATATCTGGATGATGCTCACGCCGTTGGTGTAGTTG
>JAASTO010000061.1 GCA_021767245.1 Balneolaceae bacterium | reverse complement strand
TAAGTGTTGCATTACCCTCAATTTGCTCGGTTGTCACTACTGTCGATTGACTCCAATTAGGATTAAAATCTGTATCTGCTATATCAGTAAATTTATCACTGAAAACAGATATAAGTTCACCTGTTCTATCAGGAGGAGTAGGAGCGGCTGTAGTTGGTTCAGCTGAACCGCCACCGGTTCCTTCTTTGTATAAATAGATATTATCTACGTACACAACATCAAGGTTGGATGAGATCAGAAATTGAGCAATATCATCTCTTGTTTGAGGAGCATTCGTAAAATCTGATATGGGCACATCAATTGAGACCCAGGTTCCTGATTCTATTGCAGGATCAGTTCCAGTGTTTATTGGCAACTCAAATGCTGAAACTTCACCGGCAGTTCCACCCCATTGAGAAAACTTGGAGTTGAACACTTTTCCAACCAGATCGGTGCTGTAAGTCCAAAAATCCATGTGGAAGTGCGTCATTTCAGATGCATCTTGCCTGTCATTTTGAAAGTCGATTCCAACAAAATTAGTGAAGTCGATCTTTTTAGCAGCATTACCAGCAATGGTCGTATCCTCAACAGTAGAATCATCAAAATCAGCCGAGAATGTATCAACGGTAATATCCGTGTATGCATCACTAAAAATAGAAATCACATCTGCTGCATCTCTTGCTGGAGGTGTTGGTGCTGCAGTAGTTGGAACTGTAGAATCATTACCACCTCCACCATTTGTTGGCTCACCCTTGTATAGATAGATATTATCTACATATACAACACCCAAATTTGATGTTAACAAAAACTGTGCGAAAGCAGTCATATCTGCATTAGTAACAACTGAAAAATCAGATATAGGTACATCAATAGATACCCATTGTCCTGTTGCGTTTTCAGGCACTGGGTAAGTAAGTTCAAATGCGTTGGTTTCACCAGCACCACCAAGGTGATTAGACCATTTGGGATTCAATACTTTACCAACAAGGTCTGTTTCTTCAGTCCAATAATCCATATGAAAATGGGTCATTTCAGACGCATCAAAAGGGTTTGACGTAAAATCAACTCCTATAAAATTATTAAAGTTAATTCTTTTAGTATCGTTTCCTTCAATTACCACATCTTCAATACTAGAATCATCCCAAGTTGCTGACCATGTGTCGACAGTAATATCAGTATACGCGTTACTGAACAAAGAGATTACATCAGCAGCATCTCTTGCAGGAGGTGTTGGTGCTGCAGTACTTGGCGGGTTACCGGTTGGAGCTGCATTTATAGTACCTTTAACTCCCGTAATATTATCAAAATAAAAAGTTCCATCTATTATTGGATCATTCCATGCTGTTCCATCTGAGCTTCTGTTTGGGAAGAAAACAACTTTATTATAGACCCCATTCGCAGTAGCGGTTCCATCATCACCGGTATTTAAAGTAAATGTTAGAGTTTCCCATCCACTTCCGGTATGACTCTGAGTATTAGCTGCAAATGGTGCAGCAGTTGCAGTTCCAGTAGTTTCAACTTTTAACATGGGCGAGAATGCAACATCAGACCAAACATCTACACTAACTATAAGGTCTGTTGTTAAATCCAGCGAGCTGTCATCAGCAAGAATAACTTCTGCACCTTGCCAGGGATTACCAGTTGGTGAAGTGACTAATTCGAAAACCAATCCATTTCCTGCTGTTGTTGGATCACTTATTATTGTAGCTGATGTTAAACCTTCAAAACCTGCAATTGTAGGAGAAGATTCAAAATCCTGGACAACCTCTTGTTGTGCAAAGCCAACAAAAGAAATTGCCGTCATTAAAATCGTTAATATTGTTGTTTTCATTGTTTTAGGATTTAGGGAGTTGAATAATTGTAGCTAATTGAACGATAATCTGGATTATGTTTATTTATTTACGGTTTTGATTTGAATATTTAGTGAAGTTTTAGAGTGTTTTTTTATGTGAATAAATGCTTTACAGCCAGTTTTGGAGTCCGGTCGATATTAAATAACCCCCAATGTTTTTCTGGCTCGAAAGGTTCAGGAGCCCCCTTCCAATACTCATCAAAGGCTTCAAACAGGAAGGTCAGGATATTCTGATCCGCAGCCCATTTCATCAGGTTTTCTATGTAGATCTTCTGCAGTTCTTCATTCACAAATGATGGTTCAATGCCTTTTCCATTGGAATGAGTGGTCCACCCGGCTTCAGTGATCACTACCGGTTTATGTGGATATTTTTCAGCCACGGAACGATAGTTCTGCTGCGTATAGGCAAGGGCTTCTTGTATGGGTTTGTATTCCCAGACCGGATAGGTATGAATGGATATAAAATCAACGTCCTTTGCCACTTCCTCTAACTTGTCTAACCATGGCGCATAGTTTTCACAAAAAGTAACCGGTTGATCGGCATCTGCTTTCACCTGATTCACATATTGCAACACCTTTTCTTCTGGGACATAGTGGTCGGTCCAGTCTACACAAGCTTCATTGCCAACGCTCAGGGAGAATATGATCTCGGGAAATTGATTCCCCATTTCGATCAATCGGTCAATTTTTTTCTGATTAAGGATCTTGTTCTTTTCCAGTTGAGGGGGCGTATATATCCCGCCATTCCAGGGACAGTTGAAGTTATTGGCTTCTGCCTCAATATATGCTCCCAGCATGAGTTTGAAATCAAGCCCTTCATCCCGGATCACTTTGATGACCCTCGCTGCATGTTCATCACAATCGAACAAACGGAGATATTTCCAGTGTTTTTGAAGTAAGAGCAGATCCTCGCGAATCTCATCATAGGTCGGTACGGACTCACCCGGACGTTGACCGTCGCGATAGCCCGAATAGCAGATCGCATTTCCGGGTTTTAATCCTATGTTTTTAAAGGTATTCATGCTCGATCTCAATATTTTAGATTTCCTTTGTGATCCCAGATACCCCAGTAGGCTCCTACTTCACCCTCACTGCTTTTCTTCCAGGCTTCGTCAAATGAGGAGAAATAGAACACCTCTACATTCTCATCCTGAGCCCAAAGATTGGTGTTGATGAAGTATTTAAGGGCATGTTCTCCTGAAGGAATGGCTCCCCCCAATGGTTCTCCCTTGCTCGGCCAGCCTGTTTCAGTGATGATGACCTCTTTACCCTGTGCAGCATCTTTGGTCTGATAATACATCTGACGCATGTGCTGAAAGGAATCCTCAAAACTTGTTCCTTCCCAATAGGGATAACAATTGCAGAGGATCACGTCGCTGTTTTCCACCAGAGCCGGGCGCTGACTGAATTCGTAATATGCATCTACATAACCAACCGGTACCTCCCCAATTTCTTTTTTTACCCTTTTCATGTAGCCGAGAAGCTCTTCTTCTGTCAGGTCATCCCGATACAGCACCTCATTTCCAACGGCTGTAATATCTACATAGCCATCATTCGCCAGTTTTATAAGAATCTCAATTTCTTCTTCATTTTTTTCTTTATCACTGCCTAACCAGGCTCCTACCAAAGTTTTAAGCCCGAGCTCTTTGGCTACTACTGGAATGTTCTCGTTCCCTTCCGTACATGAAAATGACCGAACCCATTCTGTATGGGGAGCCAATACCTTCATTCTTCGACGGATCTGCTCCTTTGAAATGACATCTCCGGGAGACTGACCTTCCTCATACAGGCTAAAGCAAAATCCGTGCACGCCTTCATTCAATACTTCTCTGAACAGTAGATTCAGATCTACATCAGGCTCATTTTCTATATAACTCAGCTCGGCTACATCGCCTGATCTTTTATAGGTTAGGTATTTCTCTTCTCTGTACGACATTTTAGTTTACTTTTAACTGTTCATTTTTATTCCAAAGTCCCCATCTCGCCCCAACATCACCTTCATGCCGGACTTTCCATGATTCATCAAATGATGAGAAATAGAAGACCTCGACTCCTTCCAGTTCGCTCCATTTTTTAAGGCGAATGAAATACTTCATCATGTTCTCGATAGATGGTTCAGCCTGATCAACATTTTTTCCATACGTCGGCCAGCCTGTTTCTGCAATGATAACTTTCTTACCTCCTGCCACTTTTTTTATCACTTCATACATCTTCGACAGATAAACGGATGAGTGTTCAGCATCATAGCCTTCCCAGAACGGATAACAATTGGCCAATACTATATCACAAGCATCTATAACTTCAGGGCTTTGATAGAGTTGATAATAAGTGTCCACATAGCTAACGGTAACATCGGGCAGTGCCTCTTTAACCTTATGAATATACTCAATGATCTTATCCGCATTAAGTTCACCTCTCAGCAAGCATTCGTTACCCACTGCGACCATATCGGCATGACCTGCTTTGGCAACCTTAATCAGATTTTCTATTTCAGTTTCGTTGGCTTCCAGGTTATTATCTATCCAAGCTCCAACTAAAGTGTTCAATCCCATTTCTTTGGCTACTTCCGGGATCAATTCGTTGCCATCAGTACATGAGAATGACCGCACCCATTTGGTATGTGGAGCCAACACCTTCATTCTTTTTTCGATCTGCTCTCTCGATAGCTGATCGCCTAAATTCTGACCTTCCAGATACGGGCTAAAGCAGAAGCCATGAATACCACTATTCAGTGACTCTTTAAATCTTTTTCTGAGTTTACCCATGCTGAGGCTATCGATCTCAGCGGCTATGATTTCCACTTCGGGGTCGAACGAAGTCATGGAAAGCAACCGATCTTTCTGATACGTATATGGAACTGAGGCCGCTTCCTTTTCAGCTTTACGGGCATCCAGGATCTCCCGAACCTCATTCGCTTTTTCTTCGGTTACGTCATAATCTCGCATCACCCAAAGGGCCACTAAAGTTCCAAACATCGGTAAGGCCGAAAAGAAAATTCTTAATCCCGTGATGGCTCCTTCAGGTTGAGCATCCAGGTTCCCATCAAATCCAACTACGGATAAAATGACACCACTTAATCCCCCGGCGATCGCAAAACCAAATTTTACCATGTACCAGTAAATGGCTCCAAATATGCCCTCTCTGCGTTTTCCGTACTTTAGTTCATCTATATCGATAACATCAGCCGTCATCGACATCATCAGTACAAATAAACTGCCGATCCCAAATGAATGGAATGGCAGTGCCAGCAGGAACATCCAGGGTTTTCCGGGAACAAACAGGAACCACAAACTTGCATACCCAAACAATGCGATCGATTGCGCGATCATGAAGGCTTTTTTCTTGCCCAGTAATCTTGACATGCGGGCTACAATAGGGATCACCAAAAAGGTAGTAACCAAAGCACCGGCACTTCCAAACAATGGGGTCCAGATCCCTGCCTCCCCGGCATTACCACCAAACAAGTACCACACTATAATGAAGAATGAAAAACCGGCAACGGTGTTAAAGGCATTATAGATAAAAAATGTTGCAATACAGAGCTTTCGAAAAGGAACCGATGAAAACGCTTCCCTGAAGCCTCTTAAAATTTCTTTCAGGCTATGCCCAATGTTCTTAAGTGTAAGCGGTTCATAATCCTCATTCACAGTAGACTTACTCGGAATAAAAATACCGGGGATCATTGCACAGAGAGCAAAGGTTATACCCACATAAATCGCGAGTTCACGGGTAGCCACTTCAGCGGTAGGAAACCAGGCCGGGTCATACATGATCACCCAAAACCACGGAGCGATCACCCATGCCCACTGTCCGATCCACTGTGCGATAGCCATAATTTCCGTTCGCTCATGGAAATCGTCACTCATCTCATATCCAATTGCCACATATGGTACACTGAATACGGTCAGCCCAATATAGAAGGCAAAAGACCAAAACAAGAAATAGCCGAAATTGTAATTCACTGAATTTTCAGCATAAAGCTGCCACATGATCGTAAAAGCTATACCCATGATAACTGCCCCGGCGATCACATACTGACGTCTCCTTCCCCATCGGGATCTTGTATTGTCAGAGATGAACCCCATGATTGGATCGGTGACTGCATCAAGAATTCTTGGCAGAAAATAAACGATACCCCACATCCAGCCTGGAAAACCAAGATTCTGTACTAATACCACCATAAATATTCCCAATGTAGCTGGAAACATTTGATTGGCCAGCATACCCATACCAAAGGCAATTTTCTGGCTGTAGGGTACGGTCTTTTTAATGGTTTTTGACTGTGACATCTTTTAGTTGTTTTAGTTTATATATCTGATCATTCACCGGCCGCAATTACCACGGTTTGCAGGGCTTTACCTTGTATACCAAAAGTGACCTGTTCTCCCTGTAACTCTAACTGAATTTCTTTTGGACTATCTTCCTGATTCAGCATTACCACGGCAATGCTACCATCAGGATTTTGTACAGCCGTAAGCATCAACTCACCTCCTGTTTGGCTGTGACCAATTCGAACCGCGCCCGGACGGATCCATTTACTAAAATGTGACATGGTGTAATACAACGGGGTGAAATACACCTCGTCAGCATCCGGATCTACGATGACCGGAGCCACACACCAGTTTTGCGCCCAGTTGGGTCCGCCCTGCCGGTCGAGTACCATATTCCAGTCAATCCAGCCATCTACCCAATTATTCAGGGTGCCGATCATATCACGGGCATAGCGGTACACCGGCACATATTTGGGATGAAGATGTTTCCGGTCTTCCGGAGCCCAGTCCCATCCCCAATCTGTTGCTTCTTTTGACCAATACCAGTCATCATCTTTCCAGGCCGGAATTTCTGCATCTACGGTTGCTTCGGTCTGTATCAAATGCTTACCGGGAGCTTTTCGGTGAGCGTATTGTAGTTCTTCCGCAAAGATCTTGAGGGTACTTGCATACCAGTGGACAGCGGTTCCATCATAGTACTGAGCAGCTTCTTCATCATCATACATAGCATCTACCCATTCAATGAGTTCTTCATGTCGGTTTTGATCATAACCCAGCAACTTTACATCCGGCCAGGCATTCTCAAGGGTTGGACCCAGGTGATTTTTGACAAACTCATTTTGTTCCTCGGGCGTGTAATGCATGCTTTCCCAGTTACTGTCGTTTCCAAGAGGTTCATTTTCTACCGTAACCCCCCAGATATCAATACCTTCATTCTGATACGCCTGCAAATATTTCGAAAAGAACAGTGCCCAGGTATCGTAATATTCCGGTAAAAGCTTACCGCCTTTCCAGTCATTATTGTCTTTCATCCATGGTGGAGCCGTCCATGGAGAGGAAATGATCTTGAAGCCATCAGTTGAAATTGCCATGGCATCTTTGATCATTGGAATGATATCATCCCGGTCTTCTTCGATCGAGAAATTCTCCAGTTTGGTATCCCCTTCAACCGGTGCATATGAGTAATTACCAAGGGAAAAGTCACTTGAATTCATGTGAGTCCGGGTCAGGGAGTAACGTGCCCCTGAATCCCCGAAATAAGCCTCAAGTACTTTGTTCCGGTTTTCTTCGCTCAGTTGATTCAGTAAATAGGCAGAAGATTCCGTAAAAGAGCCCCCGATCCCTGTGATCTCCTGAAAAGTAGAGTTAGGATCCAAAACTACTTGTACGGTAGTTTCCGAGGTTGGGAATTCACTCAGCTTGGTTAACTTATTTCCACTTGCAGAGGTTTCATAAACCTCAATTTCCAGTTCACCTGATTGATTACATCCGGCTATTAACATGACCAAAGCCAATATCGTTATGGATAGCATTAGATCATTCATGATCACTCCTCTTCCTGTTTGGATTGAATTTCAGCATCGGTTGGCGGAACCAATACGGTGTTCATCAAAGAATCAATATCGCCATCAAAGGTCTTGGTTATGGGCATGCCATCCCTCGTCAACCCGTCAAATACACCGGCATCTACTTCATCCCATAACACATACTTGGCCTGTGATTGCAAATTGATAAGTCCAAAATGATTCTCAGATCCCAGTTGGTTTTGAGCATCCTTCCACTTTTCATCAAAGGCCTCAAAATAGAACACCGAAACCCCGTTCTCTTCAGACCATTCCCGGATCAACTCATGATATCGGGCTGATTTAAATTCATCGGTGGCACGTGAACCTTCTGGACCATAAAATTCATTCGACACGGTAGCCCAGCCGGTCTCCCCAATATGAACTTCTTTACTGACTCCAAGGCTTTCCATGTAATCCACTACGCTTTGATACTGTGAGGTCGCATAGTTCAGGGACCTCTGCATCGCAGACTCAATTTTCTCCATATCACTCAGATCGGCCTCATCATCCCTCACACCCCAGAAATCAGGATTATAGTGCGTATCATGCATTGGGTAGGTATGCATGGATATGTAATCCACAGCATTGATCAGCTCATTCAGGTCTTCCTTATGATAACTTTCGCTGCCTCCACCCCACGAAGCAAAGTTATCGGAACTGGTGATCCACAATGATTCAGGCAGCTCTCCTTCCTTTTTTAAATTCTGTAAGTGATTCACCCATCTCAGAATGATTCCCGGTTCCACCCAGTATTCGGTTTGCCAGTGTACCATGGCTTCATTTCCAACAGCAATTACTTTTACAATCTCGGGATATTCCTGTGCCAGAGCCACGGCTCTGTCAATTTCCTCAGCATTTCGGGGACTGTCTTCATCCCGAATGCGCTCAGGCTCGTCGGTCCACGCATTTTTGGCATCTATCCAGGCCCCCATCATCACGTACATTTCAAAATCAGGGTCTGCCTCTTTTATTTCCCGGATGGCCTGAAGCAACCGCGGTACGGCATCCAAATAGACATTGTAAGTGCGAACAATCTTTATTCCCATGGCGGAAAGAATCTTCATGTCTTCTTTTAGCTCCGGAATGCTTGGAACGCTGTCGCGGGTGATCTCCCGGTATCCACTGTATGAAATCGCCGGATAGTTGATCGGATCAGATAGTATATCTTCTGCTGTCACGTCTGTGTGTTTGTTTGTTTCGTCTGACTGGTTGCAACAACCTGCTATGGTTACGGCACCAAACAGGACCATAAAAGTGAGTATTCTATGAGTGAGTGAGTGTTTCATGAATCCTGATTTGGTTACCGCAATTGTTTGGTACTGAGAGAAACATAGATCTGCCTGATGGTTCCGGAACGCTGAAAGATCTGTCTGGTCAGCTCGGCATCGAGCATAGGCTGATCAAATGACCTTGTTGAACCGTCCATCATTTCAACTTTCACAAAATTGGTTTCAGCTTTTGTGTATATGACAGGAACCTGACAACAGGTAAATAGCACCGAATCTTCAGGTACGGTCAGGATATATTTTTCCTTGTTAAGGGAAGTAAGTTCAACCTTAGTTTCCGATTTGGTGAATTCCTGATCTTTTAAAAGAAATGGATCGAAGTGTAAAACACCTTCCCTGACATCGATCCCAAGCTCACCAATTCTTGCAAGGATATCTTCCTTCACCTGACCGGTCATACCGGGTTGTTGAGCCCCTCTGTGCTGTGGAGTGTGTGAATATGGATCCGTTGGGAAAGCTCCATACACCTCCGGTGACTTATGTATACCAATTCCTTCACCGATCTCATCAAAATGAACAGCGAGCTTATTTTGAACGGCAGTAACTGCGTTATTTTTATAAGCCTGCTTGCATACCTCTTCAACAGCCAGATATAGTTTCGAGACCATGTGCCAATAGATGGAACCCAGTCCCTCATATCCAAAGAAGGTACCTGACCGCCCGGTAAATGCTTTATGATTGAATACGTCTTCAAAGATTCTCAGGATCTCTTCTTCTTCCTTTTCAACCAGGGTTTCGTATTCGGATGAACGAAGGTCTTCCAGAGCTTTTTTCAGATCACGGGCATTCTTGAAATTTCCGTTGAAGTGATATCCGCCTTTCACATCACGATTGACCAGTTTTTTGTTGCCATCAGCGACCATTCTTATCAATAATTCTGACTTCTGAACCAACTCATTTGGAATGTTATTTTTTTCCAGGAAACCGGGCAGGTCTTTATTTGGGTACAAAATGTAACTTTGCTGATCTTCACGGTAAAGAGTACTGTTTTTGAGGGCATCCAATACTTTCAGGGATTCATCCGGCTTCAGGTAATTTGCACTTAACACGGCAACCTGACCTTCCAGCATTTCATCCAGGTATGAGATCGAAATACCATCTTTTGTGAAACTCATCAGATTGTAGGCGTGGTAAAGATCATCTTCCCGTTTATTCGCCTTTATGGAGTGTTCGAGATATTGAAGCGTGGTTGAGATAAAATCAGAGAACTGTTCTTTAGAAATATTTGATCGGTTCCCGCTAAATCCGGTTTCATAAACCTTCATTCTATACGCACTTCCGGCTTTACCTAAACCTTCCGTAATGTGTCTTCTTTGTTCATCCGTAAAAGAATCTGACAGCAACTCCTCATGTCCTTTTAGCACCTCATGGATCTCCTCGAACATGGCTTTAAGTTCTTCAGAGAGCTCAATGTTTTGGTGAGATAGATCCTCAATGATTGGTGCCAAAAACTTCAGGAAGCGATGGAGGTAATACAGGGTTACCATGGAAACTCCATTCCCTACCAGGGCATTGTTGGCATCATTCCATTCCGGCCGCTGGGTATTCATCCAGATTCCCGCTTCAGGAATGAAATTAGAAACCTTAGCTAAAACAGTGGCTAGAAGTTTTTCCGTAAAATTGACGTGATGGATCTCATCCCTTTCGTTGCTTAGCAATGCCCCATCAGCACCAATTTCTGCAACCTTGTCACGAATCTCGGCATCTGCTGCATTATCAAATTCAATGGTGTCTTTAGGATCTTTAGCAATATCTTCATAAGACTTTATGCGATATGGGACATTAGCATACACAAACTGATCATGGTCAAAGAGCTCAGATAATCCTTTCTCTTCGTGATTCTCGTAAAACTCCAGAAATTTCAGCAGGTAGATGATCTGATGATCGCCCCAGTAGCCGATGTACGACCAGGGATCGTCAGGTTCAATGGTTTCCCAGTCAAAACCGTCTTTGGTCACGCGATATGGGTTGTAGCCGTCAAAGGTTGAGGCATTCAGGAATTTAAATATCATCCCTTCAATGAATCCGGGATAGGAATGCGCCAGGGCTTCCCAGTTCTGGAAGATATCCCGCCAGTTGCCTTCGTAATCCAGGATCTTAGAGCCGTCTTCCTCGTTGTGTGTGTTGATGGAAAATTTGTTCCATGGGCGACTCGGATCTCCATGTCGGCGGCTGAATTTCAGTGGAAGATATTCTTTTCCTAAACGGATCAGGTCTGCATCATCAGAACCATCAAGGAATTGGTCCAGATCAGATTTGTCAAATTCTTTATCCAAATTGTTGAGGAAAGCCTCATTTCTCTGAAACACCTTCTTACTGGCATTTTGCAGATATTTAGAGAAGTCTTCTTTTTCGATGCGGTAGTTATGATCGAAAGTTCCTCCCCGCATAATGTTGAACAAAGTATTTGAAAAGTGGCGGGCATCCTGCAGGTCATCATTTGTGTGTTGAATGCCATCGGCTCCTGCCACCAGTTCAAGTAATTTGTTTGTACCCCGAAAAACATCCTGATCCACTTTGTTCCAAAGCTGCTCATCAGAATTAATTGCCTGACTCAATTCAATAACCTGAGCCTGATTTTGATTTACATTGGCAACAATGACCCACTCGGAATGCTCATTGGCAGAAAGTGTTAAGCTTTGGGATACGAAATACGCTCCCTTCTCCCCTTTCACGTCTGTTTCCTCTTCAAGCGGTTGAATGTTTCTGAACCGATCGAGCTGCAGAGATGAAACAAGTCGGGTTGGATTATCCAATCCTATCGACCAGGCCACATTGGCTTTCAAAGCTTCGCTGGGTTCAGCTTTGTCAACGATAATCGCACTAAGGGCATAAATACCCAATCCGGATTCTTTTTCAAGCTCATTTCTTTTGTAGGCATCCACCAGGTTACTGGATCTCATTTGCAGATCACTGCTCACTCCATAAGGCATGATGTTTTGAATGCCATCAAGTACCGTCACCTCTTTGGTTTGTCCGGTTAAATTCACCAGCTCAGAGCGTTTCACAAATCCATATTTGTTGCTGGAATTCCACTGATACCGGAATTTCAAATCCAGATCATGGTTGATCTCCTCAAACATGATCTTGTTACCGAAATGATTCTTATACAGATTTCGAGAGATCTTAAACCGATCGGTATAGCGTTCGGAAAACGGCTCCCAGATCCTGATTTCACCATTTACCGGCACATGAAAGATCGTTTTGCTACCGGTTGTATGTGCGAGCTCGGTGATCTTGTCATCCGTGTAATAAGGGAAAAGTGCATATTCGGCATTCTTACGTCCGGCTGTAAGTCCGCCATTGCTTGAAATGAACATCCAGTGATTGGAGTCACTGACAATACTCATGAAAAAAGGTCTCAGTTCGTCAAAATCTGAGATCTTGAACCAGTCTTCGTTGTTTATATTCTGTTTAGAAATGGACACGCTTTATTGATTATTTTATTTAAAGATTCAGGTCGGGCTCTATAATTTTACTCCGTATAAACTCTAACATAGTCTACAAGCATGGTCTGGGGAAATGGTGTGCTTGCATTGGGCGGGCCGACAAAATTACCGCCAACAGCTACATTGAGAATGATATAAAAGGTGTTATCATTGAATACCCATTCACCATTCACATCTTCAGGAGTGATCTCATTGTAAAGGGTATCATCTACATAATATCTGATGAAATCCGGTCCCCATTCGATGGCAAATACATGGAATTCCGTATCAAACCGGCCGTTCAGTAACTGATACCGGTCGGTAACTGCATTTCCGGCGGAATAACCAGGTCCATGTACGCTGCCGTGAATAACCGCAGGCTCCTGCCCTCGGTATTCCATGATATCGATCTCACCGATCTGCGGCCAGCTAACGGTCCCTCCGGAGTCGTCACCAAGCAGCCAGAAAGCCGGCCAGATCCCTTGCCCAAAAGGCAGCATGATGCGTGCTTCAAACCGCCCAAAGGTGGTCTCAAACTTACCCCGGGTCAGGATCTTTGCAGAGGTATAATTTGAGCCTTCATACGATTCACTTCTCGCCGTGATGTGAAGCATCCCATCTTTGACTTCAATATTCTCCGTCCTGTCGGTATAATACTGAAGTTCGTTGTTTCCCCATCCCGGCTGACCAAAGATCTCAACTCCGGTGCCGATATCGAATGACCATAGTTCGTCATCTACACTTCCATCCTGATCGAATTCATCCTGCCAGACAATATTGGTGTAGGAATCTTCAGGCTCATTGTTACTGCTGCATCCGG